>NZ_JBXKMX010000293.1:0-11872 GCF_056992975.1 Ectobacillus sp.
CATTCAATTTTATAATTACGAGCGATTACAAAAAAGACTAAACGGCCTTAGCCCTTTAGAATATAGGGCTAAAGCCGTCTAGCAGCGTTTATTTATTTCCGATGTCTACTTGACAGGGGTCACTTCATTCGTTTGGAACCCTCTTTGTTTATGCGTACGGTTTGTCTTGATAGGAAAAATTCGGCGTTACTTGTTCATTGAGATAAGATTTATGGAAGATGTGCGTTGTTGCCGGTGAAACTGGAGGAATGAGCCAAGTCCAATCTCCCTTGACCTCTCTACGTGCTTCGTCTTCCCCATTTTCAAATAGCTGAAATTGTGCTGCGGCCGTATGATGGTCCACGATGCTAACTCCTTTTTCTTTGAAAGAATGAAGAACTGCAATATTGAGCTCAACTAACGCTTTATCCTTCCATAGGCTTGCTTGTCGAGACATATCCAAATCTAATAAAGAAGCTACTTTCGGCAGCATATTATAGCGAGTTTCATCTGCTAAATTCCGAGCTCCAATTTCTGTTCCCATATACCAGCCATTAAACGGAGCGGCTGTATAAGTAATACCTCCTATTTCAAGCTTCATTTCACTAATCATAGGAACTGCATACCAACGTAGTTGTAAATCTATAAACCCTTCTAACTCTGGATGCACAAGAGGTACTTCAAGAACAAACTCACGAGGAATATTATACCAAATAGGTGACTTGCCACCGACTGCAATAACAATTGGCAAAATATCGAAATGGGTTCGCTCACCGCGCCACCCAAGCCCTTCGCAAACACGAGTAAAAGCAATAGAAGACGAATCACCGATTATTCCATTCTCCGTTTCATACCCTGCATAACGAATGATTTGATGATTCCAAATCCGTACCCGCTCCTGGTTGCTTTCTTTTTGCTGAAATATCGTAATTGTCGGTCTGATTTTCCCATCATTCGTGGCATATGTAACATGTTCCAAAAGAGCATCAAATATTTCGTCTTCTTGTTGTAGCGTCCTCTTATCGAATACCGTTAATGTATTCCAAAACAATCGTCCGATACAGCGATTACTATTACGCCACGCCATTCGTGCACCATGTTCTAGTTCTTCAAACGTATGCTCATAATAGCCATATTTGTCTATCATCTGCTCAATTTCATGTAACCGTATTTCACGTTCTTCTTTCGATTTATCTAATTCCCTATAACAGGTTGTAATAAACTGTTCTGCTTCGTGAAAAAGTACATGTTTCGTATACACGTGATCCTCCTTCATGATGTATTTCTTTGTTTCATTATATATGACCAGTTCTTTCGACCATACTAGTATATATATCTGTCACATTTTTATCATATTTTCAATTCTAAAAAAACAATTGTTATATGATTTATCCTATTCCTTATCTTTCTCATATAACTTCAGATTTACATATACACTTTGCAAAGTAGGTGCAGCAATTCCGTTTGCCTCTGCTAATGATAGTAAATATCCTTGCAATGCTTCTACCTCTACAGATAGACCCTTTTCCATATCGCGCAGCATAGAAGATTTCATACTATAGCCCATTTCTCCCATGGTTTTCATTTGCTTTTCTTCGATATTATCTATAATGGGAGCTTGTACCACCCTCATGATTTGTGCTGTTTCCTGTAGTAGACTTTCAATCAATTTTACTCCTCTATTGACCTCTCGTATGGGACCAATCGATCTTTGAAACAAAGTAGTCACGCCAGAGAATGTCGTAATAAACAAATATTTATGCCACATATCACGGAGAATGTTGTCACTCACGCTTATCATGGCCCGTGTATCTTGAAATGCCTTTTCTATATTACGAATTCTCTCCGTTCTTTCCCCGTTCCATTCGCCGAATACAAATCGATGAATGGGACTCGTTTGAATGACATGTCCTTCACTTGACAAAGTAGATTCAATAAAACATAACCCACCTATTACAGATTCCTTCGAGAAGGCGTTCGTTAACATATCAATATGCTGCATACCATTTAGCATCGGAATAATAACTGTTTCCTTATGCACATACGGTTTTATATCTTGTATCGTTTGCTCTAAATGATAAGCCTTAGTTCCAATAAGAATTACATCAAACGCACCAGGCTCACCTGCTGCGATTAATTTCGGATGAATAACTGCATCTCCGTGAACACTTTTTACATGCAATCCCCTTGCTTGCAGCTGCGTTTTTCTTTTTTCACGAACTAAAAATGTGACATCTTCACCCTTTTCCGCCAGTCTTGCTCCGAAATATCCACCTACTGCTCCGGCACCCACTACTAAGAATTTCACGGATCCATCCCCCTTACAAAAATAAAAATTATGCTTTGTAAAATCAATACTTAGCATCATTATATCGGTGATAACTGATAGGATACAACAAAAAACGAGAGAGAAACCTTATTCGCTTCCCTCTCGTGCATATTCGCTCCTTGTTATTTCTTTTCGCCAAACATTCTTGCTCGTAAGTTATGAAAGGCTAAATACATAATTGGTACAATTACCAAAGTTAAAATTGTACTCGTCGTAAGCCCTGAAATTACGGTAACCGCAAGTGACTTTGAGATTAATCCGCCTTCTGATGAAAGAGCAAGCGGCGTTAGTGCTCCAACCGTCGCAACCGCAGTCATTAGAATGGGACGAATTCGTTTCATGCCTGCTTCCATTAGCGCGTCATACGTTGACATTCCAATTGCTTCGTTATGCTTCACGCGGTCAACTAGAACAATGGCATTCGTCACAACAATACCAATTAACATCAATATCCCTACTAAGGCTGGCATTCCAAGTGACTGTCCTGTCATAAATAAACCGAGGACGACACCTACAAAAATAAATGGCAAGGAGAACATTATGGCAAATGGAGCAAGCATTTCGCCAAATGTAATCATCATGATTACATAGACGAGGATAATGCTAATTCCTATCGCAGCAAACATATTTGAAAATCCTTCATTAATTTGTTTTGCCTCCCCTTCAAATGAATAGCTAACGCCAGTCGGAACAGAGACTTTGGCTACTGCATTTTTAATGTCAGTTTGTACCTGACGACTATTATCTGTTGTAAAAGTACCTGAAATGGAGACATAATCAGCTTTGTTCAAACGTTGAACCGAGGTAGGTCCCGTTGTTTGCTCAACCTTAGCTATATCTCCAATGGTAACATCTTCACCAGTCATACTCGTTACCTTTTG
Organism: Ectobacillus sp.; assembly: GCF_056992975.1. Taxonomy (NCBI): domain Bacteria; kingdom Bacillati; phylum Bacillota; class Bacilli; order Caryophanales; family Bacillaceae; genus Ectobacillus; species Ectobacillus sp. Next base: position 3,190 of record NZ_JBXKMX010000293.1, read on the forward strand.
CGCAGCAATTGCGTCTGTTGATTGCAAAGCATCGGTTTTTAGTCCGAGATTAATATCTGTTGTTTTTCCATCAAGCGACATCGTAGAAATGGTGGAACCAGATAGCATATCACGAATTGCACCTGAAACAGAGGCAGGATATACCCCTTTTTCGGCTGCTTTTGCATTATCAACATTTACGGAAATTTGCGGACGAACAGCTTTAACATTGGATTTCACATTGGCAATTCCCGATACTTTTTTAATAGTCGCTTCGTAATCAGCTGCTGCGGCAGAAATGGTTTTCGCATCAGGACCTGTAATAATCATAGCTAAACCTCCACCGCCCGGAGAGCTGCCTGTTGCAGTTAACGTTGTCATACTATCTTTTCCAAGCTGTTCCGTATTGTCTCGAACCGCGCGCTCAAACGATTTTGTATCCACGTTATCTTTTAATGTAATTTGCGTGGAAACTGTCGCGCCGTTCACCACCGTTTCATAATTATCGACTTGTTTTGTATCTGCAATGATTTTTTCAAGCTTTGTAGCAACTTCATTTGTTTTATCTATAGACGTACCGATTGGCATCGTTACAGAAGCATTATAATATTTCGTTGCTTCGGCCGGAAAGAAATTCACTGGGATTTTCGATGCCAGTAATCCAGAACCAACTAATAGCAACAATGAAATTCCTACTACGATCCATTTTCGACGAAGTGACCATTGTAATGCTATGCGGTATACATTTTCTAACCAACTGTCTTTATTCTCGGACGACTTCATATTTAATAATGTTAATCTCGAAAGGACGGGAATTACCGTTACCGCAACGAGTAAAGAAAATGAGATGGAAATAACGACGCTCCAAGCAAATGGCGCAAAAAACTTTCCTACGATACCAGGAACAAAGGCAAGCGGAATAAATACCGCTACGGTTGTTATGGTAGAGGATGAAATCGCATGAGATACTTCACCAGTTGCTTCCATAATGAGATTTTGTGTACGTTCTTCCTCGCCTGCATGTCGGATGCGGCGATACAAGTTTTCAATAACCACAATACTGTCATCCACGACACGCCCAACTGCGACCGCAATTCCGGCAAGTGTCATCATATTAAGCGTATATCCCATTTGCTTTAATAGAATTAAGGTAATGAAAATCGATAACGGAATCGAAAGAATCGCAATGATTGTGGTACGAATGTTCCGCAAAAATAACAATGTTACGACAGCTGCAAGAAGTGCACCAAACAATGCTTCTCTCATCATACTATTTACAGACTGCTGAATTTCCTTAGATTCATCACGCAGGGTCGTGAATGAATAACCCTTTGGCATCGATATCTTTGCAAGCTGATCATTCGTTTTCTTTACAATATCAACCGTATTCGCATCTGTATTTGGAATAATACCGACACTAATTGCTGGGTGTCCATTCAACCTTGTTATCGTGGATTGCTGCTCGTTTGCATAGGTTACATCCGCAATATCCGATAATGGTAAGGAACGAATCGTTAATCCTCCCATTGACACAGAAGAATTAGAAGATGGTGTCGTTTGTGAGCCACTTTGCTGCACGCTTTGTAAAGATTGCTGACTCGTACTAGATAAACTTGTAATCGCTGCTTGTAGCTGCTTCATCGAGTTTTGTAGCTCTGTAAGCTTTGCTTCTTCTCCTGCTATTTTTTGATTGAGTTGATTCATTTGCGTCGCTAAATCGCTGCTTGCTTTTGCTAGTTGTGGATTCGTAGGATTCGCCTTTGCTTGAGCAGAGGTAGTTGCTGCTTGTGACTGCAGAGCCTGCAACTGAACTTTATCTGCTTGTATTTGTCCAGATAACTGCGTTATTGCTCCAGATAACTGAATCTCTTGTTGCATCAATTCTTGTTGCTTTGAATTGATGCCAACCGTTTTACCTAAACCACCTACCGCACTTCCTAATGTATTCATGCCTTGTCCTATGTTTGTGAAGGCATCCTGTAACCCTGAAGTATTTTGCTGTGTTACGATAATCGGTGATGCCTTAATTTCATCTATGTTTGAATATTGCTTTCCGACTTGCACAAGCATTGTTTTATCATTCATCGTCACTTCCCCAGTTGGAGCCGTAACATTATTCGCAAGCAATGCTTGTTTCACCTTATCAAGCGTAAGATTTTGCTGTTTAAGCTTTTCTGGATCTACTTTAATAAATACCTTCTTTGCTGAAACACCATCTATTTCTATATCTGCTATTCCTTGAACAGATTGTAAGCTTGGTTTTATTTTGCTATCTGTAAATGCTTGGACATCATCAATAGACGCCCCACCGCCATCAACTGCGAATAAATATACAGGCTGCGCACTTGGACCTTTCCGTTGCAGTGGCATTGCTTTCGCAGTGTCAGGTAACTTTACTTTTGAAATCGCACCATTCACATCTGATTCTGCTTGGTCCATTGATGCAGAAAGAGAAAATTCAATCATTACATTGACGTTATTTGCCGATGAGGTAACATACAAATTTTGAACATTTTTAATCTTTGACAGCTGTTCCTCTAATGGTTTTCCGATATCTTCAAGTGATTGATTTGGAGTGGCACCCGGATATTGGACTTGAAAGGATAAATACGGAACATCGATACTCGGATACTTTTCTTGGTTCATCGTTCGTGCAGAGTAAATGCCCCCCGCAAAAACGAGAGCAATGATGATAAAAATGAATCCTACATTTTTCATAGAAAATTTAGTTATAAAATTCATGAACCTACTCCTTTTCTTTAGAAAGTTGAGAGTTGGAATGGGTAAAACCTAAGGCTCCGTATAGGACAAATCTTGTTAATTCATCAAGCAATGCTTCTTTCGAAGGAAAATCTCTTCCAATTTGTTTCAAATTGCGTTTATAGTCATTCGCTAAACCCCAAATCATTGTTGTAAGTCCAATGCTTAAAAACGTTCCATTTGGTAAAGACATAGGTATAGTCCGATCCATTGTTTGAATATGTCTTACCTTTTGTGCAATTAACTCCGGTTTTTGCGTTTGCATGAGGCGCTTCTGAAACAATCTACCTAGCTCTTCATCATGAAGCGATTCAGTAAATAAAATATTGAATGCATCTAAATTATGAAAAATCAGTTCAAATCGATGCCGTACCATAATTGCAATGATATCTTCCAATGTGTTTACATCTTCTAGCTGGGGTAACCAAGAATCAATTTCTCCTTCGATAAGCGGCAGCAGGCAGGCAATAAATATTTCTTTTTTGTTCTTAAAGTGTTTATATAGCGCGCCTTCGGATAATTGAACACCTTTCGCAATATCAGCAATTGTAGTTCCGGCAAACCCTTTTTTTGCAAACAGACTGAGTGCCTCCTCAACAATGCGATCCTTAGTAGGCTTTTGTGTCATATCTCTCTCCTTTTGAATAAGTAAATACTTACTTACCAAATATATCGACCACTTCTTTTTTTGTCAACGAGGGAATCTTACCTTTTACGTAAAAACAAGATGCAAAAACATTAATAATTGTTAAGATTTGTATAGGATTAATTTTAAGGGTTTTTCCCTAAGACAGATTATGTAATGATAGAGAGGACAATAGTAAGAATCAGTTTCACGGAACACGTTATTATCCCATCTTATCAAGAACGAGATGTTCATCACCTTTCAATATTCCTTATTCAAAAAGAAGTTATTCCAAAAATACTTTTACAACGATTCACATCAAAAAGGTTCATTAAAATATTCCACTAGCCTATGTGATTATGTATCAACTCTATTTGTTAGATTGCTAAATCTTCTTTTGTTTCAAACCACATTATGAAGTATAGAGGTGAACCCGATGTTGAAAAAATATATTCCATTCCTTGTTTTTGCTAGCTGGTTCTTCTTATTTATTATCTTACAGCAAGCAGGGCTTACGCATATGGATCAAGCTTTCGTGCAAAAACTGGTTACTTCCCATAACCAATGGAAGTCATTATTATATATTGCACTATTTATAATAAGAATCATTACCTTTATACCTAGCATTGTTTTTATGATTGTAGCAGGATTTTTGTTCTCGCCATTGCAGGCATTTTTGCTCACCACTTTCGGATTATTTCTTTCTGAAACACTTGTATTTATTTTAGCAAGATTGCTTGTAGGCACGGAGATGTATCAAGGGATTGTTCAGAAGTATCCACGAATGCTTTATCTTTTAAAGCGTTACAATATTCAATTTCTAATGCTTGCTGCCCTATGCCCCATTGCCCCTACTGATGTCGCTTGCTTTCTCACAGCAGCCACAAAAATGAAATACATAAACTATATAGTAGCTGTAGTGGTAGGAAACCTTCCGATGATGCTATTGTACAGCTTTCTTGGATCTTCCATCGTAACATCAGCGCCGCTCACGATTGGAATTAGCATTGGCATTTTTGTTTTCACATCTGCTTCTTATATCCTTTGGAAAACTTGGAACAAAGCAGTTGAAAAATCAAATGCTCCAATATAGAATTGTGATTTATAAAATTCATTCCTACTATCAGGAAAAAAGTGGAGTAATTAGAACCAACAAAGCTTAATTTTGAAAGGAAACGAGGAGAAATTGACTTGCTGGAAACAAAATAACGCATTGTGAAATATCACAATACTTCCACTACAGAGGACACATAGAAAATCTCTTAAATATTTACGTATCTTTACCATCTTACTCCTAATGATTCTTATTTTTCACTTTATTATAGACATACGGAATGAACAAAATGAGCCCGTATAATACCATTGCAATGACAAATTGGATGCTCCATATGTTTCGTAGTGAATTTCCTACGAAATTCGCTACGAAAATACCTGGAATAATACCAATATAAGTTGCCGCTATGTAATCACGTGCTTTCACCTTCGAGAGTCCCATTCCATAATTAATGCTATCGAACGGAATAAACGGAATCAGACGGATATACAAGACCACACGAAATCCATTCTTTTCGATTTGGTCGCTAATTGTTTGTCTTTTATGTTTTTCTAGAAAGTTCTTAATTCTTTCACTTTTAATCTTCCTTGCTATGTAAAAAGCGACAACAGCACTATTTCCCGCTCCAATAATATTTAAAAGAACGCCAGTCACTGCACCAAATGTATAACCACCAAACAGCGTAACAGGGAGCATGGGGATAAAGAAGACTGGGCGAATAGTATAGGCGAGAATAAAAAGTAGCATGCCTAGGATTCCTTCCTGCCTCATCCAATGACTAAGAAAATCTACGTTCAGTTTAACTAGTATATCTGTGTCATATGCAATACATAGGCTGAGGATAACAAACAATAGTAATACAATGAGGGATTTATTTTTCTTCCATAACCTCTTCAAGTAGGTTACTCCTCTCTATGATGCTTTCGTATATGATTACGTTACTATATTTTTCATAACTATACACGATATTTTTTATAGTACTTCTATGTTCTACTCTGATCTTATTTAAATATAAAAAGGACTAGCCTTATGCTAGTCCTTTTTACGAAAAAAATCACACTAATTTCTTTCGTATATATCCGGAAATCAAATCTATGAGTGTTACCATAATAATAATCCCGAGTAATATAATTCCAACTCGTGACCAGTTACGTGAGCTAAGTGCAAAGATGAGAGGTGTACCGATTCCTCCTGCACCAATTACCCCTAGTATCGCAGCAGAACGAACATTGATTTCAAATCGATACAGTGTATAGGATAGAAAATCTGGCAATACTTGCGGCAGCACCGCATACCATAGAACCTGTATTTTATTTGCACCAGTTGCAATAAGTGCTTCGGTTGGGCCCAAATCCATATTTTCAATAGACTCTGAGAATAGCTTTCCTAGCATACCAATAGAATGTAATCCAAGGGCTAGCACACCGGCGAAAGAGCCTGGCCCCACGGCTTTAATGAAGAGAAGCGCCATAACGATTTCGGGAAATGTCCGTACGAAGCTGAGCACAAATTTTCCTGACCTAGAAATGGCCTTTCCTTTGCTCATATTGTTTGCTGCCCAAAATGCAAACGGAACACATAACAGGCAAGAAATAAATGTTCCTAGCACTGCAATGGCAAGTGTATCAATCAAACCATGAACTAAGTCTTCTCCATCAGGAAGCAGCACATAGCTCCAATCTGGGTGAACAATGCCTGAGAGGATTGAATTTGTAATTTGACCTGCTGTTGGTTTAATTCCATGAATGGGCATTCCTGAAAATGCCCATACATAAATAAGAGCTAGCACTGCAACAATACTCCAACGATATAAACTTATTTTTCTAGTTTTTTGTATCATTTTCGAATTAGTAGTCATAGCAGTTTCTCCCGTAAACTTGTACTAACGTAATCAATGAGCAACACGATGATTAATGTATAAATAATAATAGAAGAGGTTTGCTGATATTGTAAGAATCCTAACGTTTGCTCATAATACAAACCAATTCCTCCTGCTCCTACTAATCCCAACACAGCTGCAGCTCTAACATTTACTTCAAACGTATATAGTACGAAGGAGATAAACTGTGCTGTAATTTGCGGAATAATCGCATAAAAAATCCATTGAATCTTATTTGCTCCAACGGCTGTCATGGCCTCTAATGGTCCGTTATCAATCGCTTCTATTGCTTCATATAATAGCTTAGCAATCAGGCCTACCGAAAAAGCAGTTAGGGCAAATATACCTGGCAAAGACCCTATCCCAAATATTGCTACAAAAATGGCGGCAAGAAGTATATCTGGTACCGTACGAATTAAATTTAAAAGAAACCTAGCTGATCCATACAAAATAGGAGATGAAACAATATTATTTGCTGCAAGTAGAGAAAGTGGAACAGCAAGAATGGCACCAAATGTAGTACCAAGAATAGCCATACGCAAAGTATCAAGCATAGCACTTGTTATCTTGGAAAAATAATTCCAATCAGGAGGTACCATTTGTTTTAGTAAATCCACCATATTTGGTAATCCATCTAATAACTTTGAAAGCGAAGCATCAACTTGAATTCCACTTCCGAAAAATAATAAAAGTAACAAAATAGCCGTAAATGTATGCTTTAGCTTACGAGGTGGAGTAGGTATGTTTTTTGTTGTAGTACCGCTCATTTGGCAACCTCTCCTAATAACTCATCTTTGTCGATGGGACGACCATAAATTTCAGCAAACACCTCATCCGTTGCTTCCTCTACGGTTCCATCAAACACGATTTCTCCTGCACGTAAGCCAATGATACGCGTTGCATATTCTCTCGCTAAATCAATAAAATGTAAATTCACAACGGTAGTTATACCCAAATCTTGATTAATTCGCTTTAAATCATCCATCACTTGCTTTGTCGTGAGAGGGTCAAGAGATGCAACCGGTTCATCTGCAAGAATCACCTTTGCCTCCTGTGCAAGTGCTCTGGCAATCGAAACCCGTTGTTGCTGCCCACCGGATAATTCATCTGCACGAGAATATGCTTTTTCTAAAATATTTACTCGATCAAGAGCATTCAGAGCTAGCTCTACATCTTGGTTTGGAAACAATCCAAGCACCGTGCGTAATGTAGAGTGATACCCAACGCGACCCGATAATACGTTTCGTAGTACAGAAGAACGCTTTACGAGATTAAAGCTTTGGAAAATCATACCGATATCACGGCGAATGTGGCGAAGCTCCTTTCCCTTTGCAGCTGTAATCGATTTTCCATCAATACTTATTTCACCAGTTGTAATCTCATGAAGACGATTAATTGAACGAAGTAGTGTTGATTTACCCGCACCAGAAAGTCCTACAATAACGACAAATTCCCCTTTATTAATTGTAAAGTTAAGTTTATTTAAACCGACTGTCCCGTTCGGATATACTTTCGAAACATTATGAAACTCAATCACGTATGTGCCCTACCTTCTATTAAATATGAACATATGATTTCCTCTTTAACTAGAAAAATGGCTAACCGTATTACATGTCAATCTAACACGCAATACAGCTGGCCATATTCAATATCATGGAGAGTAATTTCTTAACAAGTACAATTATTTTGTTTTTACTTTTGTATTATACTGGCGTACGATATCGAACTTGCTATCATCCGATTTTACGTAGCCTTCATGAGAATAAATATCTCTAATGATTTTTTGACTTTCTGGATCCTTACCAAGATCAATGAATGCCTGTTGAATTTTTTCTACCCAAGCTTGATCCATATCAGACCGAACCGAAATTGTGTCATTCGGGATTTTTTCTGTGAACTTAATGATTTGCGTTTGTTCAAATACTTTCGGATAGTCTTTTTTCACCGTATTACGTGCATCTTGGAACACAACTGCTGCATCTACATCTCCGTTTAATAGAGCAATAATAGCTTGGTCATGACCCTTTAACGTTACTGGTTGTACATCTTTTAATGGATCGATTCCTGCATCCTGAAGGACAGCTGCAGGCCATACATATCCAGCAGAAGAAGTTACGTTTTGGTATCCAATCTTCTTACCTTTTAAATCTTTAATATCTTTAATTGGAGAATCCTTCTTCACAAGAAATTCTGCTTTATAGAAATCTACTAAATCTTTAGTAGGTTGACCTGTCGCATCATCCACACCAAAACGTTGTGCTTGAAGTGCTACGTTTGCTGCTTTCTTATCATGCGCTAAAACGTAAGCAGTTGGAGGTAAAAATCCAACATCTACTTGTTTAGATGCCATCGCTTCAATGATAGTGTTATAATCAGTTGAAACGCT
>NZ_JBXKMX010000294.1:0-5458 GCF_056992975.1 Ectobacillus sp.
ATCTGAGTTGATTGGAGCGGAAGGCACTTGACTCCTGCGGGAAAAGAGGGAAGTGGGAGACCCCGCAGGCGGTAACGCCGAGGAGGCTCCCCTCCCTCCCCGCGGAAAGCAAGTAACGGGCAAAGTATAGTCTAAAAACAACAATTTATGCGAAAAGAACCTTTTATAAAGACGATTACTTTATTGTTCTTTGATAACCGGATACTTTGAATTTCGCTCATGGTGGTAACTAAAACAGTGGATTAATTAACCTGCTTCCTTCCTTTTCGCTATAAGCGGTAACTAAACACGGGATTGATTACTGCACGCCCTAGAATTTGGTTTTGTTTTTAAGCTTAGTTAACCAAAACCCATACTACTTTATCGTTGCACTTCCATCCAGTTCTTTCATTTTTAATGTAGTCTTTTCCTTATACATTTCCTTATCGGCAAGATGAATCAATTCTTCAAAGGTAAGATCCATGCCTGATTTATAATGGTATAAACCATGACTTGCCGAGATGGTGTACTGATGATTCGGTGAATGAAAACTATCAAATGCCAAGAGTATGGAATCCCAGATTTTTTGAACATCGTGCATTTGTTTATGAAAAAATAAAATGATGAATTCATCTCCCCCTAAACGAAAAAAAATATCACTTTGATCAATCTTCTTACTAATCAATTGACTAACAGAAGAAATTAAATAGTCTCCCTCAGCATGCCCAAATGTATCATTAATTTTTTTCAAATTGTTTATATCAATAAAGCATAAGATAAATTCACCATTTTGTTCCTTTGCTTTTACAAGTTCATTTTTTAAAGATTCAATTCCATGACGTCGATTCATGATTCCAGTGAGTGGATCTGTTGAAGCATATAAAGTAAGTTCATCTTCAATTTTTTTCAAATCTGTAATATCCATTATACCACTTAGGATACATGGCTCATCTTCATAGTCAATTAATTCAAAATTTATCATGACCCATCTTGTGGAAGGCACTTGCTGCGGGCAAATGTAATTTTTCACACTTCCTATCGTTGTTAGTTTTTCTATGATTGTCAATCGTTCCTCGTTGTTTTGAAACAAGATAGATGTATCCTTATCGTGAAGTTCCCCTTTTGGTAGATCATAAAAGTCCATTGCCTTTTTGTTTATAAGGATGATTTCTCCATCCTCTAATCGAGAAAGAATTTGAGGAAAAGGGTTAACTTCAAACAACTTTCGAAAATTATCTTCTTTATCTTTTATTTTTAATTTATTAATAAAATCTTGTCTTCTAAATGAATAAAAAGAAAATGAGGCTAGAAATGCAATTGCAGTTGTGGCAATTGTATACACTTCCTTAATAATAATTGTATACGTATCACTGCTTATAAGGAAAAGGCCGATTAGAAAAGAAGCATGCGTCGTTAAAAGGATAAAGAAAAAAATGAGTGGTCTTATAGGAAATATGACGGCAACACTAATAAGTATAATGATATTAGGGTCAAAATTCCCAGTTAATCGTTGTGTATTAAGAGAAGCAAGTGCACCTATAAACAAGCAAAAAGCAATGTATGCATAAATAAGGAAGGAAGACCAGCGTGAATTAATAAACCAGTCTTTTTTATGTATAGAACGATAAATAACTAAGTACAAAAAAGATAGAAGGACGGCGGAAAAGTGAGTGATAATAGAAAAAAATTGGAATGAATTGTTTTGTAAGTCATTTAATCGTATAAAATCCATATAAAAAAAATAAATACTAAAAATTATGATGGAAATTGAAAAAACTTTAATTCTATTTAATAGCATTCTCTTATTTGAACGAGTAAAACTTTCACTATTTTCTAATCTCAAGAAATCAAATGTTTTTAAAAATTTGGAATACAAAAAAACCCGACCTTTTTTATTAATAGTATATCACAATCTATTTTTTTAAAACAAACGTTAATTAAAAAAACAAATATAAAATTACTAAGGAATCTGATTGCTATATTACAATTCCCCAACTAAAAAGGAGCTACCTTAGTAGCCCCTCGAGTATTCCCAATATCGAATACGAATTGCTTGGTTTTATAGGTTTTTTCCATTTTTTTTAATTACGTCTTTATACCAAAAAAAGGACTTTTTCTTTTTGCGTTCTAATGTTCCGTTACCATCGTCATGCTTATCAACATAAATATAACCATACCGTTTCGAGAATTCGCCTGAAGAAGCACTAACCAAATCAATGCAGCCCCAGCTTGTATAGCCTAGTAATTCGACACCATCTTCGATTGCTTCTCCCATTGCTTTCATGTGCTCACGGAGATAGTCAATTCGGTAGTCGTCATTGATGGAGCCGTCCTCTTCTATTTTGTCATAGGCTCCTAGTCCGTTTTCTACAACAAATAGTGGTACTTGGTAGCGGTCATATAATTTGTTTAAGCTAATCCGTAGTCCGGCCGGGTCGATTTCCCATCCCCAGTCACTTGCTTTCAAAAATGGATTTTTTATGCCGCCAATAATATTTCCTTGCGCAGCTTCCAGATCTGTCTTCACTTTCTTCTCGGTGCGTGACATATAATAACTAAATCCAATATAGTCAACGGTTCCTTCTTTTATTGAGGCTAAGTCGCCTTCTTGCATTTCTATTTCAATATGATGTTCTTTAAAGTATCTTTTTATGAATGCAGGATATTCGCCTCGGACTTGTACATCGGCACAAAAATAATTGAATAGCTGTTCTTCCTGCATTGCATACATGATGTTTTCTGGGTTGCAATCAATGGAATAGACAGGTGCAAAGAGAATCATACAGCCAATTTTAGCGTCTGGAATGATTTCATGGCATGCCTTGACTGCAAGGCTGCTGGCGACAAATTGATGATGGAATGCTTGGAAGGTAGGCTGATATTTATCCTCTTCATTCTGAATAGAAAAACCAAGACCTTGAATCGGCATCACCAAGCCGCTATTTATTTCATTAAACGTCATCCAGATCTTTACCTTATTTTGATAACGTTTGAAAATAGCTTTAGCATATCTTTCGAAGAACGTCACCACCAGGCGGTTTCTCCAGCCTCCATATTCCTTTACAAGGTGCAGAGGCATTTCATAATGGGATATCGTAACAACTGGTTCTATTCCATACTTGTGTAGTTCATCAAACACCCGGTCGTAGAACGCTAAGCCTTCTTCGTTTGCCTCTAACTCATCTCCCTTAGGAAATATTCGCGTCCAGGCAATCGACATACGAAATGCCTTGAAACCCATTTCTGCAAACAATGCAATATCTTCTTTATACCGATGATAGAAGTCAATCGCTTCATGGTTTGGATAGTAGTATTGGTCTTGATGGATTTCAAAATCAAATCCTGGATTCAGTAATACTTTATACCGCTGTTTTCCGCCCGGAAGAACGTCGGCAATATTTAACCCTTTATGTCCTTCATGAAATCCACCTTCCATTTGATTCGCAGCAGTTGCTCCGCCCCATAAAAAACCTTCAGGAAATTGAAATTCTTTCATTTAATTACCTCCCAATCTGTATAGGATTTACTATTTGCTTATAGTGGAAATATATAACTGTTTTCTTTTTCATAAGGTAACGTAAAAGACTACAAAGGAATCATAGCTATATATGGCAAGATAGTAAATAAGAGAACCATATCTAGTTTCTAATGACACAGGAAGTCACTTGTTACATAAATGTAACGATATGTGTCATCTAAATCATTGTGTTAAAATGGGGAGAGTTGAAATACTTTATTTCTTATAGAAGGAGAATTCTACCTATATGTTTTCAAACGACATCATTGCTTCTTTTAATGAGCTAGAAGCTTCACTATATAACTATATTTGTAAAAACAGTGATAAAGTCGCATATATGCGGATACGTGAACTAGCAGATGAAACCCATGTATCAACAGCGACGATTTTACGTTTTTGTAGAAAACTAAATTGTGAAGGTTTTTCCGAATTCAAAGTAAAGCTTAAAATGCAGTTGCAAGAGAATAAAAAAACGATAGTAAAAAGTTCTCAGCATTCATTAGCACAGTTTTTTGACCGCACGTTAAAAGGGGATCTAGAAGAAAAAATTAAGGATGCTGCAAGTCTGGTTACGAAAGCAGATAATGTTATTTTTATTGGAATCGGAAGCTCCGGTATTCTTGCAGAATATGGTGCAAGATATTTCTCAAGCTTAGGTACATTTTCGCTGTATATTAAAGACCCTCACTTTCCGATTCACTCCAAACTCCGTTATAATAGCGTAACCATTGCTTTATCTGTCTCAGGAGAAAATAATTTTACAGTCACTCATCTTAATATACTAAAACAAGAAGGAAGTAAAATTATTAGTATTACAAACAATAAACTCTCAACCATTGCCAAAATGTCTGATTTAAACATTCCTTATTATGTAACTGAGGAATTCTTTGAAGAAGCGAATATTACGACCCAAGTCCCTGTCGTTTATATTCTAGAATCCATGGCTCGTGAAATACATAAGCTCAATTATTAGGATGAAATTCCCAAGAAATCAAAAGTTTATGGTACAAAAGGAAGTACAAATAATCAGTTTTAACTGACGTTCTGTACTTTCCTATCTTCCATTCTTTAAAGGAGAAAACTTCAAATAGCCTTAGCCCACTAGAAATTTAGGGCTAAGGCTACATCCAACTGTACGGGAAATTATTACACTGCTTTTAAGCTTTTCATTTCTTTAATAAATTCAGGAATTACCTCAAACATGTCTCCAACAATTCCATAATCAGCAATATCAAAAATAGGAGCATCCGGGTCTTTATTAATTGCGATAATTACTTCTGATGAAGACATTCCTGCTACGTGCTGAATCGCTCCTGAGATGCCACATGCAATATAAATTTTCGGTCCTACCGTTTTTCCTGTTTGCCCAACTTGTTGCAGCGGGGATATCCAACCCGCATCAACGCATGCTCTTGATGCTGCTACTGCACCGCCAAATTGATCGGCCAAATTTTTAATAAGTTCAAAGTTTTCGGCTTTTCCTACGCCTCTCCCTCCTGCAACAATCACTTCTGCTTCTTCTAGGTTAACTCCCGCTTCTTCTGTAGCTTTCAACACTTCGACAATTTTTGTTCTAATTTCATTTGCAGGTGTACGAATCTCTTCATTTATAATAGTCGCTGTTCTAGTATCGTCTTTCTCTGCTTTTTTAAATACTCCAGGTCTTACCGTTCCAATTTGTGGTCTTGCGGAACAAATGATGGTACCCATCAAATTTCCTCCATATGCTGGTCTCGTCCACGCAATGGTTCCATCTTCATTAACGTCTAATTGTGTACAATCTGCCGTTAACCCTGTCTCTAGTCTAGTAGATACCCTCGATCCTAAATCTCTTCCATTATATGTAGCGCCAATTAATATCGCTGCTGGCTTATACTTTTCTACTAATTTTGTCATTACATTTGCGTATCCGTCAGTAGAAAAATCTTTATACTCATCTCCTTCAACAACAATAACTTCATC
>NZ_JBXKMX010000295.1:0-11711 GCF_056992975.1 Ectobacillus sp.
AACCATAGGCTCATCATTTGTGCTGAGAATGCTTCTGGTGCTAGTTTAGTTGTAGCGGATAGTCCTACTGGTGATAGGCATAATTCTCCGATTACGACAATGAAATAGCTTAGTACGAGCCATAATGGGTTTACGAGTGATTGTGTGCCTCCAAGCATGGCTGGAACGAGAATGACAACGTAGGACAAACCAGCAAATAATAATCCTAGTGAGAATTTTTGTGCGATGGTTGGTTGTTTGTCACCTAGTTTGACCCATAAATATCCAACTACTGGAGCAAATACTACGATGAACAATGGATTTAATGATTGGAACCAGGCAGGGGAAATGTGGATTCCTGCAAAATCCAATTGTGTTTTCGTATCGGCGAAATTTGCTAGAATGGTTGAACCTTGTTCTTCAATAGACCAGAACATGACAGCTGCCAGAAAGAGCGGAATGTAGGCGATAATGCGTGAGCGCTCTTCTGTTGTCGTTTTTGGACTGCGATACATTGTAATGAAATAAAGAGCTGGAATCACGAATCCTAAGATAGCGACAAGATTAATAAACGATTTAATCGTTAACGTTCCAGTTTGGATTGCGATGATAAGTAAGATAGCTAGAATAACAATAGCAGAACCAAATTGTATGATTACTTTTTTTCTTTCCTTCGCTGAAAGCGGGTTTGGAATAACTGTGCCGGCTAGTCCAAGATTCTGTTTTTTTGTGAAAATAAAGACTAGTAATGCGAGGAACATACCAATAGCGGCAATTCCAAAGCCAAGATGGAAATTATAACTTAGCCCAACCGTTCCGACAACGAGCGGTGAGAAGAAGGCGCCAAGGTTAATGGCCATGTAAAAAATACTAAATCCTGCATCTCTGCGGGCGTCTTTAATATCATACATTTCTCCTAATGTTGTAGAAATGTTTGGTTTTAATAACCCCGTACCTAGAACAATTAACACCATTGAAACAAAGAACATCGCCATGCTTCCAGGTATTGCTAAAGCGATATGACCAAACATGATTAAGATGGCGCCGTAAAATACCGATTTTGATGCGCCGAATAAACGATCAGATAACCAGCCGCCGATAATTCCTGACATGTATACGAGAGAGCCATATACAGATGCAATAGCAATCGCGGTCTGTTGGTCAATCCCTAATCCACCTTTTGAGACTTCATAGTACATATAGTATACAAGAAGAGCTTTCATTCCATAATAAGAAAATCTCTCCCAAAATTCTGTGAAAAAGAGTGTAAATAGTCCCTTAGGATGTCCAAAAAAACCATGTTGAGGGACACTTTCCACAATTTTCTGTTTATTTATAGCTGACATAATACAATTCCTCCTTGAAAACAATATTACTATACTAATCTGATAGTTGAAACTTGTCAATCAAATTAATGCTATTCCTGTTATATGTAGATAAAATTTAAAATAACTAATAATTATAAATAAATAAAATTTTCTTAATATAAAAATATAAGTAAGCTATTTATATAAAAATAATTTTTCAGTTAAAATAAAACAAAAAAAATAGACCATCATGAAATGGTCTATTCCGAACTATGTTTTAAAAAATATTATTCAATGTAATATTTATATTCCCATTTATAAATTCAGCTAAACTTTTACTATGCTGTCTGTTTTCTATTCTTCTTGTAGCTCGTTCTATTGCAGTTTTGTGCAAGAATTTTTCTTCATTCGTTTCAGGAATGACGGCTGCTACTTCAGTTGGTTTTCCGTCTTTTCCGATTGCAACGAAAGTAAGGAAGCTTGTTGCTGCAATTTTATGTTCGCCTGTCAGTAAGTTTTCAGCAGTAATTTTTACGAATACTTCCATAGAGGTTCTGCCTGTCCATGTTACATATGCTTCTAAGCAAACCGCATCGGCTTTTGTAATTGGATTTAAAAAGTCAACAGAGTCTGTGGATGCTGTAACCGTAAAATTTCTAGAATGTCTTGCAGCTGCTATAGAAGCAACGTCATCAATCATGTACATCAAGCGTCCTCCAAACAAGGTATCATTATTGTTCGTATCATTTGGAAAAACACGACTTGTTTTAATAGATTTACTTTCTTTGCAATATTTAGGTTCCAATTCATCTACACCTCTTTCTGATATATGTAATATTTGAAAATTATAACATTTTTAATAGTGATTGACAATTATTATGACGCTTGGCTAAAGCATCTGTATGGTTATATAACCAGCAATTAGTGTTTTCTCTTTTTTGTTGAAGGGTGCTCGATTTGAAAGTGATCCAGAAGTGTGTGAACGACTTTGGATACTTCAGCTATATGATTTGATAATGTATCAAGTTTCTCATTCGTATTGTGTGATACAGAAGTAGTATCATCTGAATGGTTACTCACATTTTCAGCAATAGACGAAATATCATTTAACTGACCGTGGACACGATGGCTAATGTCCTCTAAGTCTGCCCAAATCCCTTTCATATCTTGATCTATCTTTTCTTTAATGCTCTCAAGATTTTGGTTTAGGATGTTTACTTGTGCTTTTGTTTGTTGTAAATTATCATTTAACTCTTTCGTAGCGTTCTTAAAACGGTCAATAAACGCACTGCCTTGTAGCTCTAAGTACATATCTAGTAGTTTTTCCGGTGTAATCGGATTGTTTCTTCCGTCACCACGAATTTGATAGATTCCTTTGTTTGTACAATACGGTTTATAGGGGCCGCTCGGAATTTCGATTCGGTAAAATGGTTTATCAGTGTTTTCATTTTCTATAAATACTTCAACGCCCACAGGAGGGCGACATTCCCCTGCTTTTGAGAGGAGCGTTAGCTTTTCTTTATCGCCAATTGGACATCCATAGATTGAACCGTGCTGTTGCCCATTTGCATCTATTCCTTCATCGACGCCAACAAGAATCGTGCCTCCAACGGGAGAGTTTGCAAAGGCTACTAAATCTTCGGGTTTAATTCCCTTCATCTCTCGTTTAAAGTCAACATCGTAACCTTCTTCTTTACTTAATAAATGAATTGCTTTTTTACTTATAGATTGAGAATTGCCGGTCAATATAAATACCTCCTACGCGAGCGTCCTGCATTACCTATATGGTATCATATAGTTTTTTTGATAGGTATTAATGTCTGATTCATCAATAAAAAGCTTTATTTCTATTCTATAATTGAAAATTTAAACGTCAATGTTTCAAAAATATTTTGACATTTCTATTTTTTCAGTTTATAGTATATATCAATAACAGAATAAACTTATCCAGAGTGGCGGAGGGACTGGCCCGATGAAACCCGACAACCAGCATTTTTATAGAGTGTAGTGGTGTCAATTCCAGCGGATTGAAAAATCGGATAGATAAGGAACGATAGCAAATTTTAATGCAATTTCATTGCTTATTAAAGTTAATTATGCTGCTTTCCTTAAGGAAGGCAGCTTTTTATTTTCAAAAAAATTGAATTTATTTCTCATCAAGAGAGGTTGAGGGACTGGCCCAATGAAACCTCGGCAACCTTCAGGGATATTTTTCTGAAAAGGTGCTAATTCCATCGCTTTGTATAGTAAGAAGCGAAAGATGAGAGAGGGTAATCTTGCGTTTTTAGACCTCTTTCATCAGTTTTAATGAAAGAGGTCTTTTTGTATACAAATTAAATTAGAAAAGGGGATATTATGATGAGTGAAAGAAAATTAAGCTTTGAAACATTACAAGTACATGCAGGTCAGGTTGCGGATCCAACTACAGGATCACGTGCTGTTCCTATTTATCAAACGACTTCTTATGTGTTTAATGATGCCGATCATGCAGCGAATTTATTCCAATTAAAAGAACCAGGAAACGTGTATTCAAGAATCATGAACCCAACGCAAGATGTGTTTGAAAAGAGAGTTGCAGAGCTTGAAGGCGGCGTAGCTGGACTTGCCACTGCATCTGGAATGGCAGCTATCTACTATTCCATCCTAAATGTTGCGAGCGCAGGGGATGAAATCGTAGCGGCAAGTACGTTATACGGTGGTACATATGAATTATTTCATTCAACACTTAGAAAAAGCGGAATCAATGTAATCTTTGTTGACCCAGATGATCCAGAAAACTTCAGAAATGCGATCACAGATAAGACAAAAGCACTGTACGCAGAAACGATCGGAAATCCGAAAATCAACGTGTTAGATATCGAAGCAGTAGCAACTATTGCGCATGAAAATAAGATTCCTCTTATCATAGACAATACGTTTGCAACGCCTTACCTTACACGCCCAATTGAATTTGGTGCTGACGTTGTTGTTCATTCTGCAACAAAATTCATTGGTGGTCACGGAACAACAATTGGCGGAATTATCGTTGATGGCGGTACATTTGATTGGAGAGCAAGCGGTAAGTTTCCTGACTTTACAACACCAGATAAAAGCTACAATGGATTAATCTATGCAGATCTAGGTGCTCCGGCATATGCATTAAAGGCTAGAGTTCAATTGCTACGTAACACAGGTGCAGCACTAAGCCCGCAAAGTGCATTTAACTTCCTTCAAGGTTTAGAATCGTTGTCACTACGCGTTGAAAGACATGTTGCCAATGCGAGAAAGGTAGTTGAATTCTTGAGTAATCATCCGAACGTTGCATGGGTGAATTATCCGGAATTAGAAGGAAACCCATACAATGCATTAGCGAAAAAATATTTACCAAAAGGTGCAGGATCTATCTTTACATTTGGTATCAAAGGCGGAGCAGAAGCAGGAAAGAAATTTATTAATAGTGTTGAATTATTCTCACTCCTTGCAAATGTAGCGGATGCAAAATCGCTTGTTATTCACCCAGCAAGTACAACGCATGCAGAGCTTACGGAAGAAGAGCAAAAAGCTGCTGGTGTTACTCCTGATTTAATTCGTCTTTCCATTGGTGTGGAAGGTATCGACGATATTATTTACGATCTACAACAAGCACTTGAAAAAACAGTAGGGTAACAACTTATCTAGAGTGAGCGGCATCGGCCATTCATTACTTTAGAATACACCCTTGTGTAAAGCGTCCTCACGTTTGTGTGGACGTTTTTTTTCGTTTTCTAAAATGACTTGAAAAAAGGCAAATGAAAGGAGGTAAAATAAGAGGTCTAGTAATCTCTACGATAGTACTTAACAACATGTCTACATATTCTGTATATTTCCTACAGATACTGAATTATAGTAACTTGATTCATTTATCCCTTACATATAATTACGCATTGAATATAAATAGAAATGTACAAGTAATAATATACAAATACAAAATGGAAACCTATGTGTAGAATAAGATGACTCAACGGTTTCCTTGAAAGGAGATTAATATTTTGTCTTTTCCAAATATCCCTAGTGTTACGCCGACGATTTCCCTTTCGACTAAACAGACAATTCCGTTGCTTTTGGCTTCCATTGCTTTTGAGGAATTAGCTCTAGCTCACATCATGAATGCGGAAGCAGAGAAGCTTCAATTTGTTCTTGGAACATTAACTCCTCCTAAAACTCCATTTTCTCCAACAACTGTATCCATAGCTGATCTTCTTGATATTGATACAAGTGTTCAAAAAACTCTTCGTGATGTTATCAAGAAGGAAATGCTGCTGGAATTCAAATTTGAAAACGTCCTAGATCTTATCGGAACATTACCAACATGTACGCCGGCAACAGCTTCTTTTAGCAATAACGCATCAATTACAAATATCGACCTTAGCAATACTATCCCATACCCGTCAACGATTGATGTCACAGGGTTACAAGGTTCTATTGCTAAAGTGACAGTTACTATTAATGACTTCTTCGATCCTAATAATACTTCACCATCACAAGGTCATCTTACACTGTTAGTTGTCGCTCCTGACGGAACTGCAGTTCTTATCTTTGCGGAGGCAGGGAATAATAGTGGTAGTGGAGGTACTCCAAGCGCTACCTTTACAATTGACGATGATGCGGCAACTGTAATACCACAAAGTGGTCCAGTTCCTTCTGGTACGTTTAAACCAAGCGTCTATACTAACTTTAATTTAGATTCACCTGCACCACAAACAGCACCATATCCTACAACATTAAGCACATTTGTTGGTAAGGTTCCAAATGGTACATGGAGTCTTTTCGCATTTGATGAATTTGGCGGCCATGGAATGGAAATTCGTGGCGGTTGGGCATTAACGATTACTACTGCTTGTCTTTAGGTATTATCTTTAGAGAAAAAAGTTGCTCTAAAATGAAATAGGATAAAGCTCAGATTTAGTAGATCTGAGCTTATTGAATTCCTTAGGGCCCTGAACGGATAGTAAAAATAAATGGAACTTAAACAGTAACCAACTATTAAATTCTTTATCATTAAGATTTATTTACTAACCACACTTTAGAAGGGTCATTATTTTCCTTCCATTGATTAGGAGTCATAAAAAATTGTTTTCTTCTAGTTTCTAGATATAAAATACTTCCGATTGTTTCATCGATAATTTTGTAGTTCGGATGAACTTGTTTCAGTTTATTATTTATTTCACATAATAAATCCTTTGTCTTTAGGAGTCTCTCATCAAAATCCTCTTTGGAAATACGAGGCATTGCTTCTATTTGGGTATGAGGGCAAGTATGTTCGACAATATACAAAGTCTTTCTGAACAAAATCCCTTCTAAGTCCGCAATACGTTGTAGCATCGGAACAATATGAGCTTTAATGATTAATGCATCATCATTTTTACATGTATTTTTCGTATTATATTTAATGGCAATCAATTCATCATGTACAGAATGCAAATACTTGTAAACAGAACGCTCCATATGGAAGATTGACCTTAAGGAAGATACATAGTTTTTTTCATCAAATAGATAGAACAACACCTTCCCCCCTTTACTCAAAAGAATATTTTTTTATCTTGATGAGTGACATTCACAGCATAAACCATTTGGTATTAAGTCCAATACATTTTCAAACTTTTTTAATAATAGCCACTCTTTCATTAGGACGGTTTCAACAAATCTTGTTGCTTCTCTGTTGAATTGGAATATTTCACAGTTGGTGGGATCTGTTGGAAAATCCTTGCATTTTCCAACGAAAGCTTGCATTTTTTCAGCTTCAGCGTTCAAAAGATGTGATAAAGCAATTTCTTCTAATGCTATTGATTCCAATAAATCTATAACGATTTCGTTATGATCGGGGCGATGGGGCTCTGCGGGTATTGTTGGCATACTCATGGTATAGCACCCTCCTTTTTTCAATTTACTTTTTATTTTATGTTCATCGTTTTTTTTTTGTTACAAATGCCCTGTAAAAATATGAGCTTGTCTCAAATATCGAATATGTCAAAGTTATAATAATCCCAGAAACTTGTGACGATTAACGAGATGAAGTCGAAAGCAGAAATTTAATGATACATAGAGGGATATTCTTATTCTTGTTTAAGTAACTCTATTTACGCTGCTGCTGATCAATAAGCTCTAAAATATTTTCAAACTTGAATTGCAGTAACATTTCCTTTTTGATTACGTCCTGAAGAGTTTTTTGAACACTATTGTCTATTTCGAGCAGATTGGATACAGACACCACTGGAGGAGAAAGTTTGGTCTGCGTGTGTAATGTTCCGAGAACAAATTGAATCTTTTCTGCTTCCGCATTCATGATGTGAGCTAGAGCCAACTCTTCGGTGGCAATGGAAGATAAAAGTAACTGTATAGCTTGTGAAGTCGTAATCGAGATAGTTGGTGTTATATTAGGTATATTTGGAAAAGACATCGTATCACCTCATTTTTTATTTAGTACTGTTTTAGTTTATTTTCTCAGTACTAAAAGTGATACAATTATTTTCCAGTACAAATTTTATGCCCATAAATGTTGCTTAGTTCAACTGATATGAATCAAATAATCAACTTACTGTTTTAAACTATAGTTTATACAGGTATGTACAGAGTTTCCCTTGTTGATATTTCAGTGGGTATTAAAGAAACCCCCTGTTCATCAGTCATAATGTGGTGAACAGAAGGTAGGAAGTTTTTAGATAGTCAAATTTAACATCCAATAGATAGTGGCAAATAATATCTTAATAACAAGAGCTCTTGAAAATGAGATGACAGAAGTGTTTTAAGGTAATGGAGTGATCGATATCAATTCAAGGACATTGTCAAATTTAAACTGAAGTAGCATTTCCTTCTTGATAACATCACGAAGAGTTTTTTGAACACTTGTATCAATATCAAGAAGATCAGCTATGGATACAGTTGTTTGAGAGAATGTAGTTTTAGGAGGAGGTAATGTTCCGAGAACAAATTGAATCTTTTCTGCTTCCGCATTCATGATGTGGGCAAGGGCTAATTCTTCAAATGCAATGGATGCCAAAAGTAATGGAATAGTTTGTTCTGTTTTAAGGGTAATAGTTGGCGTAACACTAGGAATATTTGGGAAAGACATTATATCACCTCACTTTCTTTCAGTTTCAATTACATTATATTGACAATTCTTATAAACGGCACGGCTTGTATGCCTATTTTTTATCACTCATTATTTTTAGATATATTTATAGGTAATATTGTGGTAATTAGGGTTTCATCATCACAGTCATCTGCTAATTGTCCAAAGAGGTCTTGGTTGCGCATCTTCATCTTACGCAAAGCATCTATAGGAGAAACGAATGATCTTGATAGTCTAGCAGCCTGTGCATAGCATTTTGCAGCTGATTCGATCTGTCCCAATTGTTCGAGACAGCATCCTTTATAATACAAAGCTTGAAAGCTACCAACTCCTTTTAAGGTGAGGTATTGTAAATTATCTTCACCCATTTCGAGGCAATGATCAAACACTTCTATTGCTTCTTTGAACCATTCCTTGAAAAATAAGATTAACCCTTTATAAAAATGTAAATCTACATAATCTGGATAGAGCAACGTCACTTTTTCGATACTTGGCCATGCCCCGTCAATGCTCCCCGAACTAATTAATATAGCATACTTTAACCTATATAATAGAGAAGGAGGTGTGTTGAACTGTTTTAGAAAATCTAAAATGGCACGATTGATATAATCAAATGCCTTATCATATTGTTTTACACGGTAATATTCGCTTGCAATATGATAATGAATCCAAGGGTTTTGGTCTTTTTGTTCGAGTGAATCTTCTAGCATACTTAGATTACGTTCAAATTTCCGTTTACTTTTATTCACAGAATCCAAATACCCATAATGATATACTTTAATTGGTACTGTTTTGATTTCATTAACCTCTGACTCGGTAAGAACCTCCTTTACATTGAGCATTTCATGGATAGCGTACATAAATTTAAATCCTTTATGATTTTTGAAAAGTCGGGTGTGAGCCATATCGAACGTATTATTAGGATCTATATGGTCACCATAATAATTAACTAAGTGAATAGACAAAATATGGTCATGAGAATATAAAACATCACGCAGCTTATATACATCAGAAGGATCTATCTCCTCATCTGCATCCAACCACATTATCCAGTCTCCTGTTGCGCGTTCCAATCCATAGTTGCGGGCAGCTGAAAAACTTCCGTTCCAGGGAAACTCGTACACCACTGCTCCAAATGATTTGCAGATTTCAACAGTTCGGTCTGAAGACCCTGTGTCGACAATAATAATTTCATCTACTACTCCTTTTATACTATTTAAGCAGTTCCCTATATACTTTTCTTCATCTTTTACGATCATACACAACGAAAGACTTCCAAACTCCATTATTTCTTTCCTCCTTAAAATCATTAAAATCATTTCCTATAATATGAAGCTAACAAAGAGGAAGTGATTTTTTGGTAACTTACCCAATTTTCTTATGTAATATATGAATGAAATAAATCGTATTCACATATGGGGAGGATACTGTTGAAGACAGAAAAACTTAAAATAAACTGGGTTGGTTCTCAATTTGTCGGTCATAGTCTTTCGATTGTAAACAAGAATATTTGCAGGTATTTTAGCAAAGAATCTATCAATCTAAGAAAGAAGATACTTAAGACAGAAGTATCATTTCTCCCATCTTTTAATGAAAAAAAGGAATATTCTCCTTTTTCTGAACCTGACTTTACAATTGTTCATCAGTGGCCGCCCGATTGGTCGGTCCCAAAAAGCAGGCATTGGATTTGTTAGCCGCAAAGCAACATATTATTGTTTCGAAAAAATTACTAGATTGTCTAAAATTTCTTCATGAAACACAAAAAGCCCCCCAAGAACCTGAAGGGTAGTTCAAAACTGGCGGCGTTTTCCGCATCCGCATCCACCTTGTTCATTCATAGTTTGTCCAAAAAAGACAGCAATAAATGCTGTCTCTTCTAGTTTATTAAAGGCTATTTCCGATTGAATGCGGTCAACAAGTTCCAAAACTTAAGTTTGCCAATGGTACTGGGATTGTTGCAATCAGTACAGGTACCCCATTGTTGGTTAAGGTTAACATAACTGTACCATTATTATTAATTCTGATATTAAAACCAACCATTTCCGAAAATCCGTCAGATAATAGATTTGCCATACCAATAATGGTCACTCCTGTTGCGTCACATGCAATATTTGTAATGTCCGCTGCAGAAATATTAAGAACGACATTGATAGGGGCAGGTAAACCAGGAACAACCAATGTTAAAGTGAAGAATGAACCGTTTGCTGTACAATTAGGACAAATGCTGAAATTTAGTGATCCTCCTAAAGTGGTGAAAACCGACCCGTTCAACGCAATCGAGATAGGTTCTAATGCAATGGGACCACCTAAAATAGCAACACTACAACCACATGTTGGACCTCCTGTACTAGAAGCGATTAAATCCAGAACGTTTTCAAACTTGAACTCCAACAGCATTTCCTTCTTAATTACATCACGAAGAGTTTTTTGAACACTTGTATCAATATCAATAAGATTAGTTATGGATACAGTTGGTGGAGAAAGTGTAGTTTTAGGAGGAGGTAATGTTCCGAGAACAAATTGAATCTTTTCTGCTTCCGCATTCATGATGTGGGCAAGGGCTAATTCTTCAAATGCAATGGATGCCAAAAGCAATGGAATTGTCTGTTTAGTCGAAAGGGAAATCGTTGGCGTAACACTAGGAATATTTGGAAAAGACATTATATCACCTCATTTTCTTTCAGTTTCAATTACATTATATTGACAAGCCTTAAAAACGGCACGGCTTGTATACTATTTTTCTATAACTTTTAATTCTATTATGGAGAACCGATAGCCAATCTTCTAATAAGTAGAGTTTCATCACATTCCCATCAAGGTAACAAGAAATGAAGCAACGGCATTTGTTTTCGTTCATTATTGCGATTGCGCTATCAACAGGCTTGAAGTCTTCCATTCTTTCGCATATTGCTCTTCTCATTCTTGATAATTGTTTCCAATACATAGGAGAAAAGCTCTTGCGTAATACAAGTTAAATTTTGTAAGATTTAGTTCTCTTTCATAAATAAATTCACCCTTTCTGTCTATTAAGATGGACAGGAAGGGTGAATTAGCTTAACTTGATGGGGGTGGAATTTCTTCATCGAAATCTTTTGGTAATTCTCCGAAAATGTCTTGATGCTTTATCATCAGCTTACGAAGAGCGTCTACAGGAGGAACGAATGTTCTTGAAAGATTTGCGGCCATTGCATAAGACAGCGCAGCTGCCTGGATTTGTCCGAGCTTTTCAAGACAACATCCTTTATAATACAAAGCTTGAAAGCTGCCTAATCCCTTTAAGGTAAGATGATGTAAATTCTCTTCTCCCATTTCAAGGCAGTGTTCAAATGTCTTCAATG
>NZ_JBXKMX010000296.1:0-1803 GCF_056992975.1 Ectobacillus sp.
CTTTGCATAAATGGATTCCATTCTTTATAGGCTGGTAAATCGCTTAAAACGGCCCATACTTTTTCTTCTGATGCATTGATTTCAATTTCAGAAGACAAACGTTGATGTCCAAAACTAAGCGCAAACAAAAGTACCCCAAGAAATACGACAGTAGCAATTACAACTTTTCCCCAACGCTTCATTTTCATTTCTTTTCCATCCCTCTTTTTTGTTAAGTTGGTATGCTGACTCCCATTCCCTTTAACACCCATTCAATTCCTGTCATGCCGTTGCGATCAAGCGAACCAGCCGCTTGCAAGGTTAGACCATCTAGTATGGCCTGCACAATACTTGCTAGCGCTTCAATTTGTGTATCCCCTAAGTTAAGCTCTAACCGTTTGATTACCTCGCAAACCTCAACTTGCATCTCTTTATAAATCTCCGTAAGTGCAGCCGCTAACTTCTCGTTCTGTCTTCCTTCTACCCATAAACTAACTAACAAGGTAAACCATTCTGGATTTTCCTTTCGAAATTCTACAACATGATTCATGGCAGCAAGGAGAATTTCATTTGGACTCTCAACCTTTTGAAGTCTGAGAGATGCATCGCGCATTCCCCTGTTGATCATCCACTCTCGTACCACCTCCACAAGTAATTTTTCTTTACTTCCGAAATGATAACCAATTAATCCTTGTGCGACGCCTGCTTTTGCTGCGATTTCTTTCATGGATGCCTTCGAGTAGCCTACCGTTCCAAATAGTGTATAGGCCGCCTGTAAAATAGCGTCTCTGCGATTGTCACTTACTTCTGATGATTTTCCGTTTTTCATATCTTTCACCTCAAAACTGTTTGAACAACCAATCAACTTATGTATTCATCATATTACTGTTTGAATGAACAGTCAATATTTTTCTCATAAATATTTCCAATTTTACACTTTCGCTTTTCTTCATTGATTTACATCCGCCACATTATAAGCATGACAAAAAGGCTTCCTGTCGTCCGAAGCCTTTTTGTGCGATACCTCTTTATCAATCATAGCTATCTATACTAATCCTTTTTTATAATAGTCTTCCATTACCTCTTTTGGAACCATACTTCCACCAGTAGCCCACATGATATGTGTGGCATGTTTCATTTTGTCTGTTAGGTGATTTTTTTGTATATATTCCTTTCCTTCTTTTTGCTTCCATAAAGAAATTGGACCAAATACACTTGCTAATGCAGAGGGTTCGAGATAGATATTTTCTGTATCAATCAATGCACGTAATAGTTTATACAACCTATCATCACTTACGGTATAGCATCCATTTAACATAGGCTCGATCGTTTTGCCAACAAAACCAGATGGTCTTCCAACCGCAAGGCCGTCTGCAGCTGTCATGTTATCAATACCAAAATCTTGTACAGAAACTTTATCATGTAATCCTGTTACTAAGCCAAGTAGCATACACGGTGAATGGGTAGGTTCTGCGAAAAAACAATGTACATGATCTTGATATTCTAACTTCAAACCAAAGGAAACTCCCCCTGGACCGCCTCCTACGCCGCACGGAAGATAAACAAATAGGGGGTGATTTTCATCTACCGTTATATTCATATCCTCTAATTGTTTTTTTAGACGAGAAGCTGCCACTGCATATCCTAAAAATAAATCGCTAGAATTTTCATCATCAATAAAATAACAATTGGGTTCGCCGCTTGCATGTTTTCTTCCTTCTTCTACAGCTTTACTGTAATCTTCCTTATATTCAATAACCGTTACACCTTTGCTTCGGAGAAGATCTTTTTTCCACTCCTTTGCATCGGCCGACATATGAACCG
>NZ_JBXKMX010000297.1:0-5636 GCF_056992975.1 Ectobacillus sp.
GTAATCTTTCGTTTGAGTATGTTTTTTTGGTCTTTCTACTTTTTTTGACTTACCATGTATGGTGAATCCTGTATTTTTCGTCTACAATGGAAGTAGCAGTAGTTAAGGAGGGATTCATTTGGATAACCAAAACAAAGAACTTCTAGCTGCTTCCCCAGAAGAGCATGTGGAGCTGATTGTGAAAGAAGAAGAGCTTGCAAAGCTGAATAAGGAAGCAGATTTATATGTGCAAAAGTTGAACAGTGAACGGAATGTTGATATTTCGAATGTGTTGACACAGCTAGCAGCGCTTGGTGATAAAGAACAACGTGAAGCAGGAGAGACGTTAACTGCTCTGAAACAGCCAGTTGTTGCAATGATGAATGGGAAGAATGATGAAATACCGAACACATTGCTTGAACTGCGTAAAGCTGTTTCTCAGCTAGATCCAAATCCCATGCATGCATCTGGATTCAAACGTGTGATGAATAAAATGCTTCGCAAAAACCCATTAGAAGCCTATATGATTAAATATCAATCTATAGATAAACAAATTGAAGCGATTATTAAATCTTTGTTAGTCGGACGAGATAATTTGCAAGAAGATAGTGTTGGTCTGCAGGTACTAAAGGAACGGTCCATACAAAAGATAGAAGCGCTTGATAAGCAAGTGTATCTTGGTAAGAGACTATCCGAAATGCTAGAAGAGGAACGACAAAAGCCAGAACGGAGCAAGGATGTCGTGCTTATTAACGAGGCACTTGAAAAAATTCTCGTTCGTACTCGTAATATGCAACAAGCAAAGAGTATTCTTTTGCAGTCCATTGCATCGATTGATATTATAAAGAAAAATAATGAGAAATTGATAGAAGCGATTCGAAATGCCGTTTCCATGACACAAAATGTCGTTACGATTTCAGCTTCTATACAGCTTGCTCTTGCTAATCAACGTAAGAGTATTGACGCTGTAAATGCAACGAATGAAGCGATTGAAACGATGATTCTTAGCAATTCTCGTGCTTTGAAGCAAAATACAGAGGAAACGACACGTCTGCTTGAAAATCCAGCGATTGGAATGGACAAGCTGCGTGAATCGTTTGATAATATTTTCGCTGCCTTGCAGGCTTCAGAAGAGTCTTCAGAACGGATTATTCAATCAAGTAAGACATTTGTGAAAGAAATTGATACATTTAATGATGAAATGAAGAAGAAATTAATTCCGTATGCAACAAAGTAATAACGATGTGAGAAAGGCTTGGAGGTGATTATTATGAGTATATTGGGAGTATTATTCACAATTATTTGGATTTTAGTTGCAATTGGGTTGAGTGCTGTTGTTGCGGCTATTGTTCTAGGTCGAAAGGTATATTATTCGTGGAAGAAGCCCTACAAAAGAGCGACGGAATCGTTGCAACGTGTTTCCAATTCGACGATTCCTTTTTTAAATGAGTTTACGCGTAATTCGCTTTTTCGTCAGTGGATGCAATCAAATGGTATGCGAGATGTAGCAACGCTAACCGTTCTATTTAGTGCAAGCGATGATGCAACAAAAGGATATATCATATCCTCCCTTTCTAAGGATGAGCAGAAGAAGCTTCATAGTATTGTTCGCCATAAACGAAGCTTTACGAAAGAGGATGTAGAAAATACAGTTTCTGTTTTGCGTGACTATATGGAAGAAGAATATTATCATCCTACCAAGAAACATGATCTTTCCTTCTATCGTATCTTTTTCTATGATGAGTACGATGCAGTGCTCTCAGAAATTCAACATTATAAAAAGGTAGTAAACATAACGTTGCAGCACACCATTGATGAAATTGTCACATCGGTGATGCAAAGTATCCCGTATTACCGTGCTAATAAAATGTACGAGCAGCAGCATAAATATGAAATGTTTTTAACTAAAGATCTTCCTAGCATGTTAGAGCTTATATCCCAGCTTCCTCCCGCACAGCGGCTTGGAAAAGAGCAGGAATTAGCAGTGTTCTTGAAGGAATTTCAAGAAACATTACAGCAGGAAGAACAAAGCATATACGAATCGGTCGAAGACGCAATAAACGTGAAGATTCGTACAGCGAGAGAGAAATTGTACCAAAATTAGTTTATTGTTTTTTTGTGAAAAAACTAATGCCCCAAGCCTCTCATCTCTGCCATATGGAGAATCGTTTCCATATAGTAGAGATGAGAGGCTTTTTTAATTTCTTATGTGATACCTATTTTCCTATAATCCCTATCATACCCATGCTAAATATCCTGGAAAAAATATAATACCCTTTATTTATAAAATTTATATATTATTTACAAAACTATTAAAATACAAAAAGATGAACCACGTATAATCAATTTGTAAGATTTACAAAAATAAGAAGGAGAGTGATAAAATGGGTAAGGTGTTTTGGAATAAGTTTGCAGCGATTGTATTAGCTGCGTTCATATTCGCATTGAATACGATTTCATTTGTACCACCAGCATCAGCAAATAGCAGTACTGTAGCAACAAATGTAGGACAAGCTGCTTTAACAGGGAAGAAAGTATTATTTGATAATACACACGGCCAAACGGCAGGAGCAGCAGACTGGGTAATAGACGGTGCCTTTTCAGATTTTTCGGACGGCTTAAAAGCGGACGGATATACTGTAGAACAATTGGACCGTCAAATCCCGTATACGTTTGGGGAACAAGCGGTTACGTACGACAAACTGAAGAATTACGATGTATTTATCATCGGTGAAGCAAACATTCCGTATAAACAATCTGAGCAAGATGCGATGCTTCAATATGTACAAAACGGAGGAAGTATTTTCTTTATCGCGGACCATTACAATGCAGACCGAAATAAAAATCGTTGGGATGCATCTGAAGTAATGAATGGGTTTCGCCGTGGTGCGTTTACGAACCCTACTCAAGGAATGACAACAGAGGAAGCAAGTTCTCCAGCTATGCAAGGATTGACAAGTTCGGATTGGCTTGGATCAAATTTTGGTATTCGTTTTCGTTACAATGCAATCGGTGATGTAAACGCTACCGATATAGTAACAGCTGATCAATCGTTCGGCATTACACAAGGTGTCAGTGCAGTTGCCATGCATGCAGGTTCTACACTTGCCATTTTAGATCCGCAAAAGGCAAAAGGAATCGTGTACATACCAACAGGCGTTCCTGCATGGGCAAATGCGGTAGACCAAGGTGTATATGATGGCGGAGGCCGCGCAGAAGGTGCGTTTGCTGCTATATCGAAAGTTGGCCTAGGAAAGGCTGCGTTTATCGGAGATTCTTCACCTGTGGAAGATGCTACACCGAAGTATTTACGTGAAGATAATGGGAAAGCGAAAATAACATATGATGGATATAAAGAAGTAAACGATTCAAAATTCTTAGTACAAACGGTAGAGTGGCTTTCTCAGAAGGAAAGTTATACGAACTTTTCTCAAGTACAAGGTTTGCAATTAGATCAACCGACTAAGCTACTTTCAATGGAAGATCCAGCTTCTTCAACAGAGCCACAACCGGAACCATGGGCTGCGCCGGACCCTGGATATAAGTGGTACGATCCTTCTACGTTTAAGGCAGGATCATACGGTTCCACGACGAAACCGAGCAGTAATCCTGTGTATAAATTCGTACATCAAGCAACATTACCGAGCCAACAAGAATTTAAAATTCGCGTAACGGTAGATCATCTGCTACCAGGACAGTCGCAAGGAGGCTTAAAAGCAGGTATATATCTAACAGGCGGAGAGCAAATTGCGCAATTTCAGAATGCTGATGGCACATGGTCAACTTACGGGTATAGTCCTGATTTTACACTTACTGCAGATGCTACCGGCCATGCATCGACGGAATTAACGGTAAAAATTAAACCAGGAAAGCAAGGAGCGGCGAATTTACGATTGAAGCAGGGATCAAACAATGTAATGACAGAAAGTGTAACAATTGCAAATGTTCCAGCGGAGACATTACCAGAGGATTCGATACCTGTACCAGCGCCTGTTTCGATTCTAACAGCTAGACAAGCAGCAGATGATACGCTTGTTACAGTGGAAGGTGTTATTACTTCAGAGCCTAGTGTATTCGGAGGACAAGGTTTTTATTTGCAGGACGATGCTGCAGGAATTTACGTATATCAAAATACAGCGGGTCTTCATAAAGGTGATCGAATTTCTATTAGTGCTATCAAAACAACATATAATGGGGAAGTCGAGCTTAGCAATCCAGTTGTACTAAAGAAGGTAGGTACATCTGCTTTGCCGCAACCAGAGGTACAAGCGACCATTAATAATGAAAATCAGGGGCGCCTTATAAAAATTGAAAATGTAGTGATTCATAATATTGTCTCTGCTTCTCCATCAGGTTCATTTGAATTTGATGCAGTCGGTCAAAATGGAACAATGCATGTTCGGGTTGATGGTAGAACGGGCATATCTCAGTCTGCATTCCAACAACAATATCCGGAGGGAAGCTGGGTAAATATTACCGGAATTTCTTCAATTTTTAAAGGAACGTATCAGTTAAAACCGTTAGAATATGCAAATTTTGAATTGGCAGATACAATTGCTCCTGTTACAACAGCGGTTGTAGATGGTGTCTACGGCGAAAATCAGTATAATACGAAAGACGTAACAGTAACGTTTACTGCAAGTGATGAAAATGGTTCCGGAGTGGAAAAAACAGAATATCGATTAGACGGTGGAGATTGGATTACAGTAGATGGACCAGTTATCATTTCTGAAGAAGGGAAGCATAGCATTGAGTATCGTTCCGTTGATAGGGCTGGAAATGTAGAAGACAGCAAAATACTGCCGATATGGATCGATAAGTTGGCACCGGCTATTACAATGGATGGGGTACCGTCATTCTATCAAACCGATGCATCTATCCCTGTTACTGTAAAAGTTGAGGATTCCATAAGTGGTGTAA
Organism: Ectobacillus sp.; assembly: GCF_056992975.1. NCBI lineage: Bacteria > Bacillati > Bacillota > Bacilli > Caryophanales > Bacillaceae > Ectobacillus > Ectobacillus sp. The sequence goes on from NZ_JBXKMX010000297.1 coordinate 4,900, forward strand.
AAACAGTTATATACACACTAGATGATCATGTTATTGATAGTTTAGATGCTGTTTCGCCATTATCCTTGTTAGTAGGATCGCACGTGTTCACCGTCAATGTAGAAGATAATGCAGGAAATAAAGCAAGTCAGACATTTACGTTAGAAAATAAAATCGATATTTTTCACTTAAGTGAGTTAGTGTCAATTGGTTTTAACCATAATGATATTCAAAAGCAAGGAACCGTATCAAGCTTACTAGCAAAAATAGAAGGTATTAAGGATGCGCCTACGAAACAAGCACAATTGAATAAATTACAAGCATTAGAAAATGAAATTAGAGCCCAACTTGGAAAGTCAATATCTCCTAGTTTTGCTTTAGTGCTTATCATGGATATACAGAGCATTCGTACGCAGTTATAACTAAGTAAGAGGCTGTCTTCAAAAGTCAAATATAAACGATATTTTGGAGACAGCCCGTTTTTTTATGTCTAGTTTTCTCTTATTATCTGATGACTATCGCCTAGAATTTTTGTCGTTGAAAAAAATATTTTTTTAACAAAAATACTAAATAAACCTAATTTATAGAAAAGTATAATCAATTCGTAAGATTTACAAAAATAAGAAGGAGTGTGAAAAAATGTTTAAATTGTTCCGCAATAAATTTGCAGCTAGCGTATTAGCCGTGTTTGTATTCGCACTTAGTACGATTGCATTTGTTCCGCCATCTGCACCAGGAAATGTTGCTTTATCACCAAT
>NZ_JBXKMX010000298.1:0-4340 GCF_056992975.1 Ectobacillus sp.
TAGTAATTGCTGACGGTTACGATCCGTTATCGTTTCTTGAGCAAAGGAGATTCTTTCCTTTGAAACAAGGGTGGAACCACGAATATAACACTCGTCCCTTTTCCTAGGGATGGGTGTTTTTTATTTACTAGGCTCTGTTAATCTTGCCAGTTGATTTCCGCTCCAGGTGCGAGCTTTCCGCGGGCGGCTTGGGAGCCTCCTCGGCGCTATGCGCCTGCGGGGTCTCCCTTAACCCGTTTTTCCCGCAGAAGCCCGAGCACCTTCCGCTCCAATCAACTATAGGCTTTAACAGAGCCATTTACTAAAAAAGGAGTGATTAGTGATGGCTGAAGTATTACATATTACGTTTCCAGACGGAGCTGTGAAGGAGTTTCCGAAAGGCACAACTACGGAAGATATCGCCTTTTCCATTAGCCCAGGATTGAAGAAAAAAGCAGTTGCAGGTAAGTTAAACGAGAAGTTACTTGATTTGCGTACACCAATTGAAGAGGATGGTGCGATTTCGATCATTACACTTGATTCCAATGAAGGTGTTGAAGTGCTTCGTCACTCAAGTGCTCATCTACTTGCACAAGCACTGAAACGTCTGTACCCGGGGGTTAAGCTTGGTATTGGGCCAGTTATTGAAAATGGATTTTACTACGATGTCGACATGGAAGAAGCTCTTTCAGTTGAGGATTTACCGAAAATTGAAAAGGAAATGGAACGTATCGTAAAAGAAAACATTGAAATTCATCGCAAGGAAGTAAGCAGAGAAGAAGCTCTTGCTCGCTATGAAGAAATTGGTGATGAATTAAAGCTAGAACTTATTCGTGAATTGCCTGAAGGCGAAACGATTTCTATTTATGAACAAGGTGAATTTTTCGATCTTTGCCGTGGCATTCATCTTCCGTCCACAGGTAAGATTAAATCCTTTAAGCTATTAAGTGTGGCAGGTGCATACTGGCGCGGTAATAGTGATAACAAAATGCTACAACGTATTTACGGGACTGCGTTCGCTAAGAAGGAAGAGCTAGAACAACACTTACATTTCTTAGAAGAAGCAAAAGAACGTGACCATCGTAAGCTTGGAAAAGAATTAAAGCTCTTTACCAATTCACAGCAAGTCGGACAAGGGTTACCCCTTTGGTTACCAAAGGGTGCAACGATTCGCCGTATTATAGAACGTTATATTGTGGATAAGGAAGTAAGTCTTGGCTACGATCACGTCTATACACCGATTATGGGTAGTGTTGATTTGTATAAAACATCTGGTCACTGGGATCATTACCGCGATGATATGTTTCCTCCAATGGATATGGACAACGAACAATTGGTGCTTCGTCCGATGAACTGTCCGCATCATATGATGGTATACAAGAACGATATGCATAGCTATCGGGAATTGCCAATTCGTATTGCAGAGCTTGGAACGATGCACCGCTATGAAATGTCAGGCGCATTATCTGGCTTGCAACGCGTTCGCGGTATGACGTTAAATGATGCGCACATTTTCGTAAGACCAGATCAAATTAAAGATGAATTTCTACGCGTCATTCGTTTAATTCTAGATGTATATAAAGATTTCGACCTAAATGATTATTCCTTCCGCCTTTCTTACCGTGATCCAAAAGATACGGAAAAATATTTTGATGATGATGAAATGTGGAACAAAGCACAAGGCATGCTGAAGGAAGCTATGGATGAAATGGGTCTTGATTATTATGAAGCTGAAGGAGAAGCAGCCTTCTATGGTCCGAAGCTAGATGTACAAGTACGTACGGCTTTAGGTAAGGATGAAACATTATCTACTGTACAGCTTGACTTCTTGTTACCGGAACGTTTTGATTTAACGTATGTAGGCGAAGATGGAAAGCAACATCGCCCAGTAGTTATCCATCGTGGCGTCGTATCAACAATGGAACGCTTTGTTGCTTTCTTAATTGAAGAATACAAAGGTGCGTTCCCAACATGGCTTGCTCCTGTTCAAGTTCAAGTCATTCCGGTTTCACCTCATGTTCATCTCGATTATGCGAAGAAGGTACAAGATGAATTAAAACTTGCTGGTGTACGTGTGGAAGTTGATACACGCGATGAAAAAATTGGTTACAAAATTCGCGAAGCACAAATGCAAAAAATTCCGTATATGCTCGTAGTTGGTGACAATGAAGTAGCCGGAAACGGCGTAAACGTTCGCAAATATGGCGAACAAAATTCAGAAACGATGGCATTTGCATCCTTTGTAGATATGATTAAGAAAGAAGCAAAGCTATAAGAAATAGTTCGGATGATCTTGTATGTATAAGGTAGATGCCCCCTTGTTTAACTTCTTCTGTTTCAAAATAGGGGGCAAAAGCCTGTACATACGGGATAAATATCGGAAAATAACTTGCGTACTTTAAAGTTGTCTGTTAAAATAGATTTTGTGCCAATTATTCATATCGATTATTGACAGACTTCACTTGCTATGGTATGATACTTGAGGATTAATTAAATACGAACTTGTGGAAAGTAGGAGCGCCCGCTTCTCACCTGGATGACGCATATAGCTGTTAACAGGTTGATGATAAAATGTGACGATAATAAACAGTTACAGTGTGGGTGTGTATACCCGCACTTTTTTTATTGTACTCGGGTCTCACTGCAGGACGTATTCCTATAAAAATTTGGAGGTGGCTTACTATTAGCAAGGACATGATGGTTAACGAGCTTATTCGTGCTCGTGAGGTACGTCTCATTGGAGCAAACGGAGATCAACTCGGTATTAAATCTCGTCAAGAAGCACTAGAATTAGCTGCAAATGCAAATCTTGATCTTGTAATGGTTGCACCAACTGCGAAACCGCCGGTATGCCGTATTATGGACTTCGGTAAGTATCGTTTTGAGCAACAAAAGAAAGAAAAAGAAATGCGCAAGAATCAAAAAATCATTAGCTTAAAAGAAGTTCGTTTGAGCCCAACTATTGACGAACATGACTTTAATACAAAGCTTCGCGCCGCTATCAAGTTTCTTGAAAATGGCGATAAAGTAAAGGCGTCAATCCGTTTCAAAGGTCGTGCAATTACCCATAAAGAAATTGGACAACGCGTATTAGATCGCTTTTCAGAACTTTGTAAGGAAGTAAGTACAGTTGAATCTGCACCGAAAATGGAAGGTCGAAGCATGTTCTTAATTTTAGCATCTAAAATTGAAAAGTAATTATTAGAGGAGGAAATCTTCATGCCGAAACAAAAAACTCACCGCGGTTCAGCAAAACGTTTCAAAAAAACTGCAAGCGGTAAACTTAAACGTTCACATGCATATAGAAGTCATTTATTTGCTAACAAAGTAACGAAAGCAAAACGTCAACTACGTAAATCATCATTAGTAAGTGCTGGAGACTTTAAACGTATTCACCAAATGCTTGACACAATGTAATTCATTTCAGAACGGATAGATATCTAGGAGGGAAACAATATGCCAAGAGTTAAAGGCGGTACAGTTACTCGTAAACGTCGTAAGAGAGTATTAAAATTAGCAAAGGGTTTCTACGGTTCTAAGCATACTTTATACAAAGTTGCTAACCAACAAGTAATGAAATCTTTAATGTATGCATTCCGTGATCGTCGCCAAAAGAAACGCGACTTCCGTAAGCTTTGGATCACTCGTATTAACGCAGCAGCTCGTATGAATGGTCTTTCTTACAGCCGTTTAATGCACGGACTTAAGGTTGCTGGTATCGAAGTAAACCGCAAAATGCTTGCTGATCTTGCTGTAGCAGATGAAGTTGCATTTGCTGAATTAGCAACAGTTGCTAAAAACAGCTTAGTGAAATAATAATAGAGCCCCAGGGTATAGACCTGGGGCTTTTTTGTATATAGATGTATCCTCTGTGCTACCCTCTTTTTTATTTGAATACTCTCCTGAACGTTATTAAAATGATAAAGTGAAACTTCCATCAGTGGGGGTTTTTCTTCATCCCCCACTGATGGTTAGTTGAACCAATCGGGCTTTTACGGGCAGTTGGACGCCCACTTAGCTTTTTCTGGGTTTCTAAAACCTTGAAGTGGGGGTCTTACTGCCCACAAATAGCGGGATAAATCTGTAATCGAAAAATTATCTTCACATCAGTAAGTACACTGTTATAATTAACATGAAAACTTGAGGAGGAATACAAACGTGGACGTATTGCAATTGTTTAAATTACAGAAGGAATTAGATGAACGAATTTTATCTGAGCATCATTTAGAGTCTCAGAATTTATTAGAGGAAAAAACGTTAGCCCTTTTAGTGGAAGTTGGCGAACTAGCTAATGAAACTCGTTGTTTTAAATACTGGAGTAAAAAACCAGCATCTGAAAGAGGCATTGTGTTAGAAGAATA
>NZ_JBXKMX010000299.1:0-10448 GCF_056992975.1 Ectobacillus sp.
AATGTGAGAACTTGAGAAAGCGGATATACGAAGTACTGATTCCAAATACCAGTGCTTTCTGGTGTAATCGGCTGGTTGACTTGATTACAGCCGCTGACAACAGCCACAAGTGCGATCATCATGACCAGAAAAGTAATTTTCTTTTTCACGTACCATTTCCTCCCTTAATAGTATGTCCTATCATTGTATTTCTTCCTTCTTCCGCTCTTGCCATGACAGCTTAATGCCAGATTTACGAAGTACGTGGGATAAACTGCTCTTAAATTGCTCGTACGTCATTTCTACACAAGGCTTCCTTGCTATTATAACAAAATCCTTTTCAGAATCTATGCAATCTTTGTACTCCGTAAATACTTGTCGTATCATTCTCTTCGTTTTATTACGTACAACAGCATTTCCTAACTTTTTACTAACTGAAAGACCGATACGAAAATGTTCTTGACCCGGTTTATGTAAAGAATACATTACAAATTGGCGGTTCGCATTCGATACTCCTAATTTAAATACTTTTTGAAAATCCTCGTTTTTTTTTATACGGTTTTTTTTCTTCATCTGTTTAACACTCCTGTATATCGCCAGTGGAAAGGATACATTATTAGAAAAAAGACCACTGAACGATCAGTGGCCTACGCAGATAATACTTTTCTTCCCTTGCGGCGACGTGCTGCAAGAACTCTACGGCCGTTTTTAGTACTCATACGGCTGCGGAAACCATGTACTTTGCTGCGCTTACGTGTATTTGGTTGATACGTACGTTTCATGTATATGACACCTCCCTGAGGAATAACTGTTAAAGACAGTCTAAATAATTATAGTTAATAAACCCTCTAAATGTCAATGCCCCAAGATACTTCTCTTTATTATTTCACGCATCCACAAGCTTTTACTCAATATTCTATACTCATGTGGATAATAAAAAAAGGGAAATTAAATAATCCACAGATTTTTTTTGGTTTTTACACAAAAGACCCCCTTGTTGATAAAATAATGGTATGAAATGTTCTTTTTGTGGATAACTTTACGAAACAAATTGATATTACACTCTTTTTTTGATATCATATTTGTGTTTTCACCTTCGGACAAGTTTTCCACAACCTATTGTTATCCACAGACTGTGTATAACATGTGGACATATTTTTTCACATGTGTATATCAACTTGTCCACAAGCGTAGTATTCTGTCGATACATGTATTCTATGTTATATTGCAATACTTTTATTTTTTCTTACTTTGAATATTTATTCATATATGTTTTGTACAAAACTTGTACAAAGTTCGGACCCATTTTAAAAAGAAGGAGGTACACCTTTGGAAAATATAGATGACTTATGGGATCAGACTTTACAACAGCTCCAAAAAAAGGTGAGTAAGCCTAGCTTCGAAACTTGGTTAAAATCTACAAAAGCTTATTCTCTTAAAAAAAATGATTTAACTATAACCGCTCCGAACGAATTTGCCAGAGACTGGCTTGAATCTCACTATTCTGAATTAATTTCCGAAACGTTATATCATGTCACGGGAGAAGAACTTGATGTTCGCTTTATTATTCCGCAAAGCCAGGCCGAAGAAGACTTTGACTATACACCGCCCAATCGACGGAAGATCAACACCGATGAACCGAACCAGTTTAAGCCCAGTATGCTAAACCCCAAATATACATTCGATACATTTGTAATTGGATCTGGCAATCGCTTTGCACACGCGGCTTCGTTGGCCGTTGCAGAAGCACCTGCTAAAGCATACAATCCGTTATTTATATACGGAGGCGTTGGCCTAGGGAAAACACATCTCATGCATGCAATCGGTCACTATGTTATAGAGCATAATCCGAATGCAAAGGTTGTATACTTATCATCTGAAAAATTTACAAATGAATTTATTAACAGTATTCGGGATAACAAAGCGGTTGATTTTCGAAATAAATATCGTAGTGTTGATGTTCTCTTAATTGACGATATTCAATTTCTAGCTGGAAAAGAACAAACACAAGAAGAATTTTTCCATACCTTTAACGCCCTTCATGAAGAGAGCAAGCAAATTGTTATTTCCAGTGATCGTGCACCGAAAGAAATACCAACATTGGAAGATCGGCTACGTTCACGTTTCGAATGGGGTCTCATTACAGATATTACGCCTCCTGACTTAGAAACACGGATTGCAATCTTGCGAAAAAAAGCACGAGCAGAAGGCTTGGATATCCCGAATGAAGTGATGTTGTATATTGCCAATCAAATCGATAGCAATATTCGTGAGTTAGAAGGTGCTCTTATTCGAGTAGTGGCGTATTCTTCTTTAATTAATAAAGATATTAATGCCGATCTTGCAGCAGAAGCACTAAAGGATATTATTCCAAATGCAAAACCAAAGGTCATTTACATTAATGATATTCAAAAGGTAGTTGGACAAGTTTTTCAAATAAAGCTAGAGGATTTTAAAGCAAAAAAACGAACAAAATCAGTAGCATTCCCTCGCCAGGTTGCTATGTATTTGTCACGAGAACTAACGGATTCCTCTCTTCCTAAAATCGGAGAAGAATTTGGCGGAAGAGATCATACTACTGTCATCCATGCTCATGAAAAAATTTCACGACTAGCCAAAACGGATGTGCAGCTCCAAAAACAAATTGAAGAAATTTGTGAGATTTTAAAACAATAGAATAATGTGAATAAAGGTACGATATTTACTCACAGTCTATCCACATGTCGATAGACTGTTTTTTCCTTGTTAAAACGCCCTTATCCACATATCCACAAGTATTACTACTATTACTACTATTTTTTATTATTAATAAATAAAATATATTCCATACGTAGGAGGTATTTTTTATCATGCATTTTATCATTCAAAAAGATCAACTTGTTAAAAGTGTTCAAGATGTAATGAAAGCTGTTTCTGTTCGAACAACCATTCCAATTTTAACGGGGATCAAAATTGTTGCAAATAGTGAAGGGGTAACGTTAACAGGAAGTGATTCTGATATCTCAATTGAATCTTTCATCCCCTCTGAAGAAGATGGAAATGAAATTATAAGAATGATTCAACCTGGTAGCATTGTATTACAAGCCAAATATTTTAGTGAGATTGTAAAAAAATTACCTAAGGATACCGTCGAAATACATGTAGAAAATCATTTTTCAACACAAATTAAATCCGGAAAATCAGAATTTAATTTGAATGGTTCAGATCCAGAAGAATATCCACTTCTTCCTCAGCTGGAAGAAAATCAAGTCTTTATGCTACCTACAGATTTATTAAAGCATATGATTCGTCAAACCGTATTTGCTGTTTCTACATCGGAAACCCGTCCAATCTTAACAGGTGTAAACTGGAGTGTATATAACAACGAGTTGACTTGCGTTGCTACAGATAGTCATCGGCTTGCCCTTCGCAAAGCAACTATTTCTGGTAATGCTCTTTCTACATCTTTTCAAGCAAATGTTGTTATACCCGGAAAAAGTTTGACCGAACTTAGCAAAATACTAGATGACACCGAAGAAACAGTAGATATCATTATTACGGAATATCAAGTGTTATTTAGAACGAAACATTTGTTATTTTACTCGCGTCTATTGGAAGGAAACTATCCGGATACATCCCGGCTTATTCCAACAGAAATTAAGACAGACATTCTGATCAATACAAAAGAATTTCTTCAAGCTATTGATCGGGCTTCTTTACTTGCAAGAGATGGTAGAAATAATGTTGTTAAGCTTTCTACACTTGAAGACAATCAAATTGAAATTTCATCTAATTCACCTGAGATTGGGAAGGTTGTAGAAGAAGTACTTTGCGAAAGCATTGATGGAGAAGAATTAAAAATTTCTTTTAGTGCAAAATATATGATGGACGCACTAAAAGTACTTGATAGTACAGAAATTAAAACAAGTTTCACAGGGGCTATGCGGCCATTTTTAATACGTTCTTTAGATAATGACAGCATTGTCCAATTAATATTACCGGTACGTACGTATTAATTACTTGATCGTACTCGCACTGTTTTTTTACACTTGGATGTAGCAATATGCTAGATGAATGGACCGATTACAGAATGATGAGGCAACGTACTCCTGTAACGGTCCATTTCGTCTGTTAGTTTTTTATCTAGCATAAATAGTTTTTCATTTATAAAAAATGAAATTGTATGTCCAATCATTGTTGATACGTATTTTTTTTAGTACAATGAATGAATGAACACTTTTAGAAAGTGAGCGATTTTCATGAAAATTATTTCCATTTCAACAGAATATATCACGCTTGGACAGTTTTTAAAGCTCGCTGATCTAGTGAATACAGGAGGAGCATCTCGTTGGTTTTTACAAGAATATGAAGTGTTTGTAAACGGCGAACCTGATAATAGACGAGGAAGAAAGCTTTATAATAACGATACGGTTGAAGTTCCATCATTCGGAACATTCCAAGTAAAGGCAAAGTAAGGGAGGCATCCCTTTGTACATTGAGGAGCTAGCTCTACTAAATTTTCGAAACTATAAGGAACTTGCCCTCTCATTTGAAGATAAAGTAAATGTTATTATCGGGGAAAATGCACAAGGCAAGACAAACTTGATTGAATCGATTTTTGTATTAGCCATGGCAAAATCTCATCGAACTTCAAATGATAGAGAGCTTATCAAATGGGACGCAGAGTATGGTAAAATAAAAGGGAAGCTTCAAAAACGAAATACATCCCTCACCCTAGAGCTTATGCTCTCGAAAAAAGGAAAAAGGGCTAAAGTAAATGAATTAGAACAATCCAAACTAAGCCAATACATCGGAGAAATGAATGTTGTCATGTTCGCTCCGGAGGATTTGAACTTAGTGAAAGGAAGTCCACAAGTTCGAAGGCGCTTTATCGATATGGAACTCGGACAAATTGCACCGGTCTATTTATACGAATTAAGTCAATATCAAAAAGTGTTAATTCAACGTAATCACTTATTGAAAACGATGCAAGGGGAAAGTAAACACAATGAAACAATGTTAGATGTGTTTACCATTCAGTTGGTTGAGCATGGAGCAAAAATATTACTTAAGAGATTTGAATTTCTTCGTATGCTACAAGAATGGGCTGCCCCCATACATAACGGCATTAGTAGAGGGCTAGAAGAACTACGAATTGCGTATAAACCAAGTATAAATGTATCAGAATCCATGGATTTGTCGAAAATAAAAGAAGAATACTATGATGCGTTTCAAACGATTAAAAAGCGTGAATTGTTTCGTGGTGCAACTTTAATTGGTCCTCATCGCGATGACTTACATTTCTTCGTCAATGATAAAAACGTGCAGATTTATGGTTCGCAAGGCCAACAGCGAACGACAGCACTTTCCCTTAAATTAGCTGAAATTGAATTGATCCACTCTGAAGTACACGAATACCCTATTCTCTTACTGGACGATGTATTATCGGAATTAGATGATTATCGTCAATCTCATTTATTAAACACAATACAAGGTAAAGTCCAAACTTTCGTAACAACAACTAGTGTTGATGGCGTTGAACATCAAACACTGAAACAAGCAAAGACAATTCAAGTAACAAATGGAATAGTCATTGATTAAGTCATGATTAATTTCTTCCGTTAAATGGAAAAGTGGGTGATTTTTGTGACAATGGAACAAAAGAAAATACAAGAGAATGCATATGATGAAAGTCAAATTCAAGTATTAGAAGGACTAGAGGCAGTTAGAAAACGTCCAGGTATGTACATTGGTACTACGAGCGCGAAAGGTCTTCACCATCTTGTATGGGAAATCGTAGATAATAGTATCGACGAAGCGCTTGCCGGCTATTGTAATGAAATTAACGTATTTATTGAAGAAGATAACAGTATTACAGTTAAGGATAATGGTCGTGGTATTCCTGTAGGGATTCAAGAAAAAGTTGGACGTCCAGCAGTTGAAGTTATCATGACAGTTCTTCATGCAGGTGGTAAGTTTGGCGGAGGCGGATATAAAGTGTCTGGCGGCTTGCACGGAGTAGGTGCGTCTGTTGTAAATGCTTTATCAGAAGTATTAGAAGTATATGTATATCGTGAAGGAAACATACATTATCAAAAGTTTCAACGTGGTATTCCAGTCGGTGATTTAGCTGTAGTTGGTGAAACAGAATTGACCGGTACAACTACACATTTTAAACCGGATGCTGAAATTTTCACTGAAACAACTGAATATGATTTTGATACGTTAGCAAATAGATTACGTGAACTTGCATTTTTAAATCGTGGTCTACGTATTACCATCGAAGATCGTAGAGAAAACAAGCAAAAGAGAGAATTCCACTTTGAAGGCGGAATTAAATCTTATGTAGAACACTTAAATCGCTCAAAAGAGGTAGTTCATGAAGAGCCGGTCTATGTAGAAGGTATGCGTGACGACATTTATGTTGAAGTTGCCTTGCAATACAATGAAGGTTATGTAAGTAATATTTTATCTTTCACAAACAACATTCATACGTATGAAGGCGGAACACATGAAGTAGGATTTAAAACGTCTTTAACACGTGTCATTAATGATTATGCGAGAAAGAGCGGTATTTTCAAGGATGGAAATAGTAATTTAATTGGAGAAGACGTGCGTGAAGGGTTAACAGCTATTGTTTCTATCAAACATCCAGATCCACAGTTTGAAGGACAAACGAAAACAAAGCTTGGCAATAGTGAAGCTAGAACGATAACGGAATCCGTGTTCTCAGAAACATTTGAAAAATTCCTTCTTGAAAATCCGGATATAGCGCGAAAGATTATCGATAAAGGTATGATGGCTACTCGTGCACGTGTAGCTGCAAAAAAAGCTCGTGAATTAACGAGACGAAAGAATGCTCTGGAAATTTCAAGTTTGCCTGGTAAACTTGCAGATTGTTCTTCGAAGGACCCTTCTATCAGCGAAATTTATATAGTTGAGGGTGATTCTGCCGGAGGTTCAGCAAAACAAGGACGTGAACGACATTTCCAAGCAATTCTTCCTCTGAAAGGGAAAATTATCAACGTAGAGAAAGCTCGACTTGATAAAATTCTTTCCAATAACGAAATTCGAGCAATTGTAACTGCAATTGGAACGGGAATCGGAGAAGAATTCGATATTGAAAAAGCAAGATACCATAAAATTATTATCATGACCGATGCGGATGTGGATGGTTCACATATTCGAACTTTATTATTAACGTTCTTTTATCGTTATATGCGTAAAATTATTGAACATGGCTATGTGTACATCGCACAACCACCTTTATATAAAGTGCAACAAGGGAAGAAAATATTATATGCTTACAATGATAAAGATTTAGAGAAAATTTATAAGGAAATACCTGCGCAGCCAAAACCAAGCATTCAGCGTTATAAAGGTCTTGGAGAAATGAACCCAGCACAACTGTGGGAAACGACAATGGACCCAGAAGCACGTTTGCTTCTGCAAGTAAATCTACAAGATGCAATTGAAGTCGACGAAACTTTTGAAATGTTAATGGGTGATAAAGTAGAACCGCGTCGTAATTTCATTCAAGAAAATGCGAGATATGTTAAAAACTTAGATATTTAATTTGCAACTTTGTTGCTTTTAATTTGTACGGAAATGTAAGAGGAGGCGCTAGTTGATGTCAGATAACGAGCAACAAGCCCAGATTCGAGATATAAATATTAGTCATGAAATGCGATCATCATTTTTAGATTATGCGATGAGTGTCATTGTTTCTCGGGCCCTACCAGATGTACGGGATGGATTAAAGCCGGTACATCGAAGAATACTGTATGCGATGAATGATTTAGGGATTGTATCTGATAAACCGCATAAAAAATCAGCTCGTATTGTGGGAGAAGTAATTGGTAAGTATCATCCACATGGTGATGCGGCTGTGTATGCTACGATGGTACGTATGGCGCAAGATTTTAACCAACGCTATATGCTTATTGATGGTCACGGTAATTTTGGATCTGTAGATGGTGACTTCGCTGCTGCAATGCGTTATACAGAAGCAAGAATGTCCAAGATATCTATGGAGCTATTACGCGATATCTCAAAAAATACGATTGATTATCAAGATAACTATGATGGTTCTGAAAAAGAGCCAATTGTATTACCAGCGAGATTTCCAAATCTTCTTGTCAATGGTGCCACTGGAATTGCTGTTGGGATGGCAACAAACATTCCCCCTCATCAACTTGGAGAAATTATTGACGGAGTATTAGCACTTAGCAAAAATCCTGATATTACAATTGAAGAGTTAATGGAATATATTCCTGGACCGGATTTTCCTACTGCTGGTCAGATTATTGGGAAAAGCGGGATCCGTCGTGCTTTTGAAACAGGACGCGGATCTATCCTAATTCGTGGAAAAGTGTCGATTGAAGAACGAGGCAACGGAAAACAATCGATTATTGTTACAGAATTACCTTATCAAGTAAATAAAGCAAAACTCATTGAGAAAATTGCTGAGCTTGTTCGTGAGAAGAGAATTGATGGAATTACAGATTTACGAGATGAATCAGACCGTAGCGGTATGCATATTGTGATGGAAGTTCGCAGAGATGCAAATGCCAATGTACTTCTAAACAATTTATATAAACATACAGCATTGCAAACAAGCTTTGGAATTAATATGCTTTCTCTTGTCGATGGAGAGCCGAAAGTTTTAAATTTAAAACAATGCTTATACTATTATTTAGAGCATCAGAAAGTAGTTATCCGAAGACGAACTGCCTTTGAACTTGATAAAGCAGAAGCACGTGCCCACATTTTAGAAGGGTTACGTATTGCTCTTGATCATTTGGATCAGGTTATAGCTTTAATTCGTGGTTCAAGAACAGCAGAAATAGCACGCAATGGTTTGATTGAAACATTTGAATTAAGTGAAAAGCAAGCTCAAGCTATTTTAGATATGCGTTTGCAACGTTTAACAGGTTTAGAACGTGAGAAAATTGAAGAAGAATACACTGAATTAGAGAAGTTGATTGCTGAATTAAGAGCTATTCTAGCAAGTGAAGAAAAAGTACTAGAAATTATTCGCACGGAATTACTGGAAGTTAAAGAACGCTTTAATGATGTACGAAGAACGGAAATTGTCCCTGGTGGATTTGGATTCATTGAGGACGAAGATCTAATTCCAGAACAAAATATCGTCATCTCTTTAACTCATAACGGGTATATTAAAAGACTTCCAACTTCAACTTATAGAAGTCAAAATAGAAATGGTCGCGGCGTTCAAGGTATGGGAACGCATGATGATGATTTTGTAGAACATTTACTAACTACGTCTACTCATAATCACATTTTGTTCTTTACGAATAAGGGAAAAGTATACCGCATTAAAGGGTATGAAATTCCAGAGTATAGTAGAACTGCAAAAGGACTTCCTATTATCAATTTGTTAGAAGTTGAAAAAGGTGAATGGATTAATGCCATGATTCCAATTCAAGAATTCTCTGATGATGATTATTTATTCTTCTCTACAAAGCAAGGAATTGCAAAGCGGACACCGCTCTCATCTTTTGCGAATATCCGTAATAATGGATTAATTGCGATTTCTCTTAGAGAAGATGACGAACTCATTTCCGTTCGGTTAACGACGGGAGATAAAGATATTATTGTTGGAACGAGCGATGGGTTGCTCATACGCTTCAACGAACAAGATGTTCGTAGTATGGGAAGAACTGCAGCTGGTGTGAAGGCGATCAAGTTGAATGATGATGACCAAGTTGTTGGAACGGAAATTGCCGAAGAAGATGTAGATGTTTTAATTGTTACAAAAAACGGATTCGGTAAACGTACACCAATTGAAGAATATCGTATTCAGAGCCGCGGTGGAAAAGGATTGAAAACTTGTAACGTGAATGACAAAAACGGGAAGCTAGTTGCTGTAAAATCTGTAAAAGGCGAAGAGGACATTATGCTAATTACAGTGGCAGGTGTTCTAATTCGTATACCTGTTGAGCAAATTTCTCGTATGGGTCGAAATACGCAAGGGGTACGTCTTATTAGTTTGAAAGAAAATGAAGAAGTGGCAACTGTTACAAAGGCGCAGCGCGAAGATGCAATTGAGGTAGATCAAGAAGAAGAGTAGGAGTACACTTTCTACTTTTATTACGAATAGGTCTCTATACAGATTTATGTATAGAGACCTATTTTTTTAATTTCTTTATGGGGCGATCATATAGGTGAAAAGGCATGAGTAGAAAATGAAAGACTATTCTAAGGGAATCTACATTTAATTTAAAATTCTAAACGAAATAGGTTGCATTTTAAATTAGAAGTCTTTATAATAAGTCAAGTCAACAAGTCAGCTAGATATAAGTCGTAAAAAACAGTTGACGATATTGTGACAATGTGGTATATTATTAAAGTCGCTGAAACGCGATGTTGAACCTTGAAAACTAAACAAAACAACAAACGTCAGTTTTATTTTTTTTATAGCTTAGACAAACTTTAACTTTTATGGAGAGTTTGATCCTGGCTCAGGA
>NZ_JBXKMX010000300.1:0-3211 GCF_056992975.1 Ectobacillus sp.
TTATTTAGTTACCTTTCATCGATACATTGTCCACATTCCAATATCTTTAAAGCCAAGCTGTTTATAAATCCGTCCTGCAGCAGGATTGTCATAAAATAGGCAAAGTGTTTTTCCATCGGTTATTAAATCTACTATAATTTTTTCAACTACAGATGAAGCGAATCCTTTCTTACGAAAACTAGGATCTGTACAAACGCCAACAATCATTGCAGATTGTGAATTCTCCGCTGCTGTTGAAGCACATGAAACGATACTTCCATCAACTTCTATGTAATACGTTCTTCCGGTTTTATTTTCGATAGATTGAATTAGCATTGTTCTTGATTCTTTCGTAATATAAAATTCCTTGATTTTTTCGCGAAGGCTCATAATTTGATCAACTTCTCGTAAGCTAGCTAACTTTACTTGATTTTGTGTTTCTGGGAAAATGACGTTTTGACATTCGCAAAAATAAGTATCTATTCGCTTTTTCCTTTCTAATACAGGAAGCAACCCATCAAATTTCTCAATAATATTTGGTTTTCCAGAAAATGTTGTGACGGAACAATTCTTAATGCATGACACAAATCCTCTAACGTCAAAATTTCCTTTACCGTATGGAATAAAAGATTGATGATACCGTAGTAAAACAGCACGTAACTTTCCATCTGATGTAAAATCTCCCCAAAGCTCTTGAAATTCACTTTCATACCCGTATGCCTCTATATCGCCAATTATAAATAAATTGTAGGTCGGCTCTTGTTGTAGGAGTGTTTGGACTATTTCATCATCTTTTTGCATAAGTTTTCGAATCATCATTTCACCTCATTACTAGAAGAATTATATCAATTTTATGATAACTATACGCGTACTACAACATTTATATGTTTAGTTCTAGCATTTTCGGAAAAACTAGGAAAAGAATAGAGAAGGAGGAATTGCTAGTGGATCATCCCATTCAAGGATTAATGAGAGCAACTATGGAAAATTTGAAGGAAATGGTAGATGTAAATACGATTGTTGGAGAACCGGTAGAAACAAAAGATGGGGGGATTGTTCTTACAGTTTCAAAAGTTGCATTTGGATTTGGTGCGGGTGGTAGCGATTATGCAAATGATAGTGGTAGTAGCCGTCGTGAAAATCCTGCCTTTGGTGGTGGAAGTGCAGGAGGGGTATCCATAACACCAGTTGCTTTCCTTGTTGTTAACAAAGAGGGAGTGAACATCCTACATCTTCAAAATACAACGCATTTAATGGAGAAAGCGATTGAATTAGCCCCGCAAACTTTCGATAAACTACAATCTATTTTTAAGAAAAAAGAGAAAGAAACATCATCTTCTAAAGAATCACAGCATCATAATGAATAAAAAGAAATAATGGTTTGCGTGTTTTCGTTCTCATTATTTTCTACTGGACCGTTTTTAAAAATCTTGAAAATTCAAGATTTTTAGCAATGGTCTATTTGTAATTAAGCAGCTATTTTCAGGGAAACGAATAGACATTCACTTTACGTTTTACCATATGTAACTTTTTTGTAATAATTATAAATAAAATGTAATGGTAATATGTAGTTATATTCGGACGTTTTCCTATGTTTCTAAAAATTTTCATGATAAAATAAGTCGTACTAATTATATTATACAAAGGTGGCTAGGTGCTTTGTCTGGAGGATCTGACCAAATAAAAGATATTATTTATATTAATGGAGATCGACGAAATCATTGTTATCTTTCGTCGGGCATAACGTTTCGGGAATTTGCTAATAATAATCCATCTCCACTTCATAACGTCCTTCTGCTAAAGCACAAATTTGAATGGACAGATTTCAATTATCACACTCTTCTCGAGTATGTTGAGGAAGAGAATATTCCAAAGTTGATTGCTTCAGATACAGAACAATTCGGTGAGTTTTGTTGGATTGACTTTGATGATGTGAATGATTTAGATGAGCTAGATCCTATGGAAATTGCTGAACTGCTATATTTAGCTCATAAAAAAGAACCAATTGTAAAACCTTTTTTTCCATTACTAAAAAATAAATTCGTTTATTTATCACATGAAGACGGCTGGTTTAATAAAGTGTATTATCGAAGACAGCAGGATATGGCAGGGCTATTAAGTAAAGTTATACCATATAAGCTAGGCTCTTTCGGAAAGAAACGTCGCATGTTATTTCAAAAAACGAAGATTTATCCTGCCGTAACTAAAGAAATTGCACTTCGGCTGTTACCCTTAACTGAAGATGGGCTACTTATCGATTTGCATAATAAGGTAGAAACAAAACGAGGATTGGAAATTCCAGTTTATGTGATTGGTTCTTTTACAAACATGGACGAAATCATGGAAAGTTTGGTTGAATTGAAAGAAGAAGCTAGTGAGAAAGCTGTCTTGCTTTTTGATAAAAAAGAGCAGGAGTGGATATGGGAAAGTGAGTAAAAAAACTTGACGATGTCAAGTTTTTTTACTTGTGGAAGGGAGTGAACGAAAATGAACAGGCTGTTTTTACAACTTGGTTTAGTAAGTATAATACTTGTAGCTGTTGTAATTGGAACGAGACCATCTCTACAAACGTTTTCCCGTGAATTAGCAGTGAAATATGGTGTTATATGTGAAGAACAACAATTTACATGCAGATACGGCAAGGAAAACATTGAAATGACCGATACGACTGTACATAATGGTGTATTCTTTACAACGATTCGTCAAACATTTAAAACGAGTGATAATCAGATTAAAGTAGCTTCAGGATTTGGAATGCTAGGTACGTTTTGGCGAATTACGATGACGTAGTTTTACTAAATAGTAAGGGGACAGGTTCTGTTTTGTTTTTTAGCGTACGAGGAAAACGACTTCCATTTGTTGAATATGTATAAAAATTACATATAAGGAGGTTTTGTGTAAGTGAATTCCTTTAGTTGGAGCAAAAGTGTACAAAAAAAGTGGGATAAACAGGCCATTGAATGGAATGAGAAAAGCAAGGAAATGTGGAATACAGGCAGTAGAAGCAGTATTCTTCCTTTTTTTCAAACATTTGTTTCTGAAGGCGCAACGATTCTGGATGCGGGCTGCGGCGATGGTTATGGATCATTCTATTTTAGTAAAAATGGATATCGTGTTTACGGTGTAGACATTTCTACCCAAATGATCGAATATGCAGATACTCGTACTCACCAGACCGAACTTTCATTTACACAAGCAGACATAGCAGCGCTGCCCTATGAAACCGAAACAT
>NZ_JBXKMX010000301.1:0-6294 GCF_056992975.1 Ectobacillus sp.
TAGTGCTTTATATATGATTATTTTACTTGCTGCTTCCCTATTTGGCCTTTACTATAATTTTGCGGTCATAATAATGGAACGTGGATAAAACCCCATTTTTTGATAAAAAGCTACCGCTTCATTTCCATATACGACTGACAATTCAATTTCATTAATTTGATTTTCCTTAAACCAGTTCATAGCACTTTTCACTAATCTGGCACCAAATCCATTTCCTCGATATTCTTCATCAACAAAAAGCACTTCTATTTTCCCACGTACCTTTGTACTGTATGCTATACAAAATCCTATAATATTGTTTGTTTCTAAGTTAATCAATAATTCAATTCTATAATCTCCATATTTTGCGTTTTCCCTGTACGCAGCTATACGCTCTTCAAAATTTATTCTTGGATAACTACCAGAAAAATATTTTGATATGCTGTTATGGTATTCATTTAATTTGTCTATTTGGTTTCTTAACATTTCTATCTTTTCAAGTGATATAAATTCTGAAATGATTTCCATATTTACACCTTCATCAATCATATATTTGGGATGTCTACCGTCATCAGTTCTCTAGAATGTTATCCATTTCTTTTTTTAATATCTCAATTGGGTACACATGTCCAAAAGTTCCGCATAAGAACTCTCCCGTCCATTTATTCACTTCGATCATGTTTATCGTTTCACTTGGGATATAATCTTCGAGTTTAGTTGTTACAGCAAAAAAGAAATCGTTCATTTGACCTAAAATACTTCTATCATGTGTCTTTGTCAAAATAACTTCCCCACACTTTTCGATATAGGCGTCTACTTGATCCTCTGAAAATCCTTCTGTAAGAAATGTTTCTTTTATAGCACTCAAAACTATGCTATCAAATTTCTTAAAATGTTCTGCCTTTAATCCATATAAAGTAATACTGTATCTAGTCTGATTGTTCATAAGAAACACGCCTTTTCTTCTTTGGAACGTAAATAAATTAGCATGCCATTCAAAAAATGGTTCTCTCTTGATAGGTACAATATTCGCTGGCTTTATTTTCATAGTATCAGACAATTTTTTTGTACATTCAATAAGCATTTGTCCACCTCAAACTTTCATTTGAACATCTATAATTGATCGTTGTAGCTTGTATAGCAGGCTTTGTTTTGATTTTCGTTTCGATAATAAACTTTCGGGTTTCGATAATAAATGCTCCCATTTCGATAATAAAATTCGGTTTTCGATAATAAATGTTACATTTTCAATAATAAACCTAAATTCTTACTAAAAAAAGCGTTAAGCACCACTCTGCTTAACGCTCTTTTCTCATTTTCCAAACTTTTGTGCAACTAAATCATCTAAGTTTTTAAATTGATATCCTTTTTTACGAAGATCATCAATAATCTTAGCTAATGCGCCTGCATTGTCACTTGATATCGAATGTAACAAAATAACTGCGCCCGGATGAATTTGTTTCATTACTGAATCGTACGAATATTGCCAGCCACGCTGCTGATCGACCTTCCAATCTAGAAAGGCTAGGGACCACAAAACGTTGTAGTAGCCCATTTCTTTTGTTATAGCAAGAGTTCGTTCACTAAAAATACCGCGTGGCGGTCTAAGATACTTCATTTCTTTTTGTCCGGTTAGCTGCTTTACTTCGGTTTCAATTTGCTGAATTTCACTGCGTAGTTTTTCGTCGCTGATCGTCGTTAAGTCAGGGTGGTGCCAAGAATGATTACCGATAATGTGCCCTTCATTCACCATACGTTTGACCAGTTCAGGCTGATCTTTAATGTATTGACCTGTAATAAAGAAAATCGCTGGTACTTTCTTTTCCTTTAGTACATCGAGAATTTTTTCCGTATAACCGTTTTCATAACCGTTATCAAAAGTAAGATAAATGTCCTTCTTTGTTATATCTCCAAGATAGAATCCATCATACTTTTCAATCAGATTTGTGAATTTTTTTCCGGCATCAGGAGGATTTTCATTTTTGTTTCGTGCAACGCCCCAATGATTCGCTGCATTTGAATAAGCATACACACAAGGCAGACTAGCTGTAAGAAACGCAAGTACGAGGCCGAAGGAAATCCATATTCGTTTCATCATGTTGTGCTCCTTTCGACGTTTTACTCGTATTTTTTGTGAGCCAAGCAGATTTCATACGGATCATAATTTTCCATTTGTTGAATGTATCGTTTGACATTTCATATTAATTGTAACTATAATAGTTACAAGATGGTGGTGATGATATGAAAAATAGTCGATTTGCTGTGGCAATTCATATTCTGGCATTAGCATCTATTCAACCAAATGCAACTTCTGATTTTATCGCAAGCAGTGTCAATACAAATCCAGTCGTGATTCGTCGCATCAGTAGTATGCTCAAAAAAGCTGGACTGCTCACGTCACAAGCAGGAATTCCCGGGGTAACCTTAACAAAGGAACCATCTGCTATTACGTTGTTAGATATTTACAGAGCGATTCAAAGTGAAGATCAATCCACCTTTTCGATGCATGAAAATCCCAATCCAAATTGTGTCGTTGGTCGAAACATTCAAACTACACTGGAGAAAAAGTTTTGCGAGGCGCAGAAGGCCATGGAAAATGAATTAGCCAGCCAAACACTGACTGACATACTAGAAGATCTCTTACAGTAAAGGGATTTTCATCGCCAAAATGTAACTATTATTGTTACAATTAAAAATTTCGGAGGTTGATATACATGAAAATTGCAATTATTGGAGCAAACGGAAAAGCAGGAAATCGTATTTTAACGGAAGCAATAGCGCGAGGTCATCAAGTAACTACAATCGTAAGAGATGCATCTAAGCTTGCCGATAAAAGTGTACCTGTTATTGAAAAAAGTATCTTTGACTTAACTACAGATGATGTTAAGCAATTTGACGTAGTAGTGAATGCTTTTGGCGCTCCGCTAGGCGAGGAACAAGCTCATGTAGATGCAGGCCACGCTCTAATTGAAGCAGGAAAAGGTACAAATACAAAAGTTATTGTCGTCGGCGGTGCTGGAAGTCTTTATGTAGACGCAGAAAAAACATTGAGAGTACTGGATACTCCTGATTTCCCTGAAATGTTCAAACCAACCGCAACCGGACAAGGTCGTAACTTGCAAGAACTTCAAGAATCAACAGGAATTACATGGACATTCGTGAGCCCCTCTGCTTTCTTTGATCCAGAAGGAAAGAGAACGGGATCCTATCAAACAGGAAAAGATCATTTGTTAGTAAACGCAAAAGGTGAAAGTTATATTAGCTATGCTGACTTCGCTATTGCAATCGTTGATGAAATTGAAAATCCTAAACATGTGAATGAACGCTTCACTGTTGTTGGGGAAGCTGAGTAAGACAATCAACAAAAAAGTTAGGCAAGGGCACTGAAACAATCATTCAGTGCCCTTGTTGTGTTGATGACCGGCAACCATCATTTTAGGGCGCTGCGGTCACCAATCTAGCAAATACGATACATATAAAGAGTCCTATTATGTACAGAGCAAAGAAAAAAAGGTATCCTCCTCTAATTAAGAGAAGGATACCTTTTACTTTGCTCTATTATTTAAATACAGGTTCTTTAAATGTAGCAAGTTTTTCTAGAGAAGACTTGT
The DNA here is from genome assembly GCF_056992975.1 of Ectobacillus sp. Taxonomy (NCBI): domain Bacteria; kingdom Bacillati; phylum Bacillota; class Bacilli; order Caryophanales; family Bacillaceae; genus Ectobacillus; species Ectobacillus sp. The sequence continues at coordinate 3,591 of NZ_JBXKMX010000301.1, forward strand.
CCACATCAGCATGTAAGCTGTTGCCGTGAGAGTCCATTGTTACAACTGCTTTGAAGTCTTCAACGCGTAGGTGCCACATTGCTTCTGGAATACCGAATTCAAGGTGATCGACACCTGTAACTTCTTTAATACATTCAGCATAGTATTGTGCTGCTCCGCCGATTGCGTTTAAGTATACGCCGCCGTGTTCTTTAAGGGCAGCCAATGTCTTTGCGCCCATTCCACCTTTACCGATAACAGCGCGAATACCAAATTTCTTCATGATGTCTCCTTGGTACGGTTCTTCACGAATACTTGTCGTTGGACCAGCTGCCTTAATTTCGTATTTATCGCCATGCTTCATGACAACCGGACCACAGTGGTATACGATTTGTCCGTTTAAGTCTACTGGTGCATCATTTGTCATTAAATATTTATGCATAGCATCGCGGCCTGTGTACATCATACCTGTGATAGATACAACATCACCTACGCGAAGATCACGAATTTGAGCTTCTGTAATAGGAGCTTGCAAGACGATTTCGCGTTTTTCTTCTTTTTCAGCCTTTTCTACTGGCTTTAATGTATTTTCGCCTTCTTGATATAACCAGTCGATAATTTCGCCTGTTTCTGCATTTACCTTAATTCCTAAACGGCGATATGCCCAACAGTTATAAGCAACGGAAACATAGAAGCTAGCAGGAATACGGTGGATTGCGCCGACCTTACAACCAAGTAAACTTGTTTCGCCGCCAAATCCCATCGTACCGATACCAAGTTTGTTTGCATTTTCATTAATATAGTCTTCTAATTCTTTTAATTCTGCTACTGGGTTTTCATCGTCTAATGAACGGAATAATTGAGTTTTTGCAAGTTCATAGCCAGTTGTGCGATCACCGCCGATACCAACGCCAATTACGCCTGCACTACAACCTTGTCCTTGTGCTTGATACACAGCGTGCATTAAGCATTTACGAATTCCGTCAAGGTCACGTCCTGCACGGCCAAGACCTTCAAGTTCAGCTGGTAGGCTGTATTGAATATTTTTGTTTTCGCAGCCGCCGCCTTTTAAAATAAGACGAACGTCGATGTAATCTTTTTCCCATTGTTCGAACTTAATAACCGGTGTTCCTTCTCCAATGTTGTTTCCAGAGTTTTCACCTGTTAAAGAATCAACAGAGTTCGGACGTAGCTTTCCGTTTTGCGTTGCAAGCTCAATCGCTGTATAAATATCTTTTTTAATCGTTAGTTGGTTAACGCCAACTGGTGTTTTAATTTTGAAAGTCGGCATACCTGTATCTTGGCAAATCGGTGATACATTTTCATCTGCCATGCCGATATTATTTGTGATTGTGTCTAATGCCATAGATGCACGAGTTCCGGCATTTTCACGTTCTTTTGCACGTTGAAGTGCGCGACGAACGTCCTTTGGTAAATGTGTTGAAGTTTCTACGATCAATTGATATATACTGTCTTGCAGTTTTTCCATAGGTTTATACCCCTCCTAATGTGAACGCTACCAATTTAACGAAATATTTTACAACTTGATTATACTCCTACTTGTATAAAAAATTGAAGGAGTTTCTCTCGCTTATTTTCATATGGAATATATATAGCTATACAAACATAGAATTGCGCGTAGATTCTAAAACAAAACCAGCAAGAATTAACTGCTGGCTGCTATTACTCATCCTTTTTAAACTGATCACATTTATGTTCCAGTTCATCAAGCATTTGAAGTAAACGATCTATATCTTCTACTTCCACTTCTTCCGGCTCAATTGTATCAATTACTTCCACAAACATATTTAATCGTTGTTTCAAATATAGTAATTGTGAATCTTTATCATGAACGGCATTTCCCACAGTATTCGCTCCTTTATATCTGAATAGTTTTATTATACAAGAATCGTAACTCTTTGAAAATTTTTGGGCAAAACAGTTTATAAAACTATAGGTTTCTTCTATGATAAAGGTTGAACTATTTTTTGTACATATAGTCATAGAAATTGCGAGAAAAAGGAGTTTTTTACATGAATGTATCTGAGCTAAAGCCGATTACTCCTTCATACGATCCGTGGGAAGCCTATATGGACGTAGAGGAATACGGTGAATGTAAGCTGACAAATGTAGAGTTTACGACAACTACGCTGTGTAATATGCGCTGTGAGCATTGCGCGGTTGGTTACACATTGCAGCCGAAAGATCCGGATCCTTTGCCGCTACCTTTAATTATAAAACGTTTGGACGAAATTTCTACATTGCGCTCGTTAAGTATTACAGGCGGAGAACCGATGCTATCGAAGAAATCGGTAGAAGAATACGTTGTTCCCCTTTTACGGTATGCACATGAACGCGGCGTTCGTACACAAATCAATTCGAACTTAACGATTGATCTTGCACGTTATGAGCAAATCATTCCCTATTTAGATGTTTTACATATTTCTCATAACTGGGGTACGGTGGATGATTTCGTAGAGGGTGGCTTTGCCATGATGGAGAAAAAGCCAAGCATTTCCCAAAGAGAACAGCTTTTCAAGCGTATAATTGAGAATAGTAAGGCACTTTCAAAGGCAGGCGTACTCGTATCGGCAGAAACGATGCTAAATAAACGTACGTTGCCGCACATCGAACATATTCATAAGCAAATTGTAGAAGAAATGGGTTGTAAACGACACGAAGTACATCCAATGTATCCAAGTGATTTTGCCAGCAAATTAGAAAT
>NZ_JBXKMX010000302.1:0-6016 GCF_056992975.1 Ectobacillus sp.
GGTCAGCATACAAAAATGTGTAACCAAATTGCTATAGCCTCCAACATGATTGGGGTATGTGAAGCAATCGCATATGCTCAAAAGTCCGGACTTGAACCGAAAAGGGTTTTAGAGAGTATTGCGTCAGGTGCAGCTGGTAGTTTTTCGTTAAGTAACTTAGCTCCTCGTATGATAGAAGGAAACTTCGATCCTGGATTTTATATTAAACATTTTATTAAAGATATGAAAATTGCTTTAGAAGAAGCAGAAGCAATGAAATTAGAAGTACCTGGTTTATCCTTAGCAAAACAAATGTATGAGGAATTAGCAAAACAAGGTGAAGAAAATAATGGAACACAGGCCCTTATTAAACGTTATATATAAGGGTATGCAAATGGAATAATTAACCAATAGGATATACAAAAAGTCCTCCAAACGTTAGGAGGACTTTTTGTATTGATAGCATAAAATTTATGTGATTATAGCCGTGCTTTGACACGTTGCTCTTTTGTGAATGGTTCAACATCATCAACTTCCGTAGCGGTAGCGGGTACACGATTTTTAATAATCAATATGGTAAACAACAATGAAACTGGAATAGCTAAATAATAGCTTAATATGGTAGCGCTTACAACTGAAGCGATAAAACCGAACATTCCTAATTCTAATTTTCCACGTATCGCTCCTATTACAGCGGGTACTATACCACAAATCATACCGATTATGACTGTGCTTATTAAATAGTACATTTGATCATCTCCTTTTCGTAGGAACCTAAAAAAAGAAAATATGGATTAAAATAACTTTATCTACTCCCATTATATACACGTTGCATCGAAAATGTTCATAAAAGTTTCACAAATTTGTGCTTTTTTAGTCAAAATAAAAAGGAGGAGTAGACTGATGCCAGAGAATAAGAATGGAAATAAGGTTATAAATAGAAAAAAGGCGATACAAACCAGTGTTTGCATCACCTTTAGCCGTGTAAAAATTATTCCAATTACCTGTTTACTTTCTCTGCATTGCTTCATCTTTATTAAAAATATGTAATGCTTCAATTCGTTTGACTGCTTCTCGTAAACGATCTTCACTATGAAGCAAACCAACGCGGACAAATCCTTCTCCATATTCTCCAAATCCAATCCCAGGTGCAACAGCCACATGTGCTTTTTCTAGCAATACATCTGCAAAGGTTTGAGAAGTATACCCTTTAGGTACGGGTAGCCATGCGAAAAAGGAGCCTTCCGGAGCTGCAACTTTCCACCCTATATCATGACAAGCAGATATGAAGGCTTGTCGCCGTGATGAATACATGGCAACAAGCTCTCTGATAGATGTTTGCTCATGGAGCAAGGCCTGCTTTGCTGCTTCTTGGATTGCACCGAAAACACTGACATACATATGGTCTTGTATTAATTGAATTGCTTCAATGACGCTAGCGTTACCAACTGCAAACGCGATTCTCCAGCCTGCCATATTAAATGTTTTGGACATCGTATAGATTTCAATTCCAATATCCTTTGCTCCAATTGTTTGTAAAAAACTCATTGGTTTGTTGTCAAATCCGATAGCACCATAGGCAAAATCATGGCAAACAAGAATGTGATGCTGCTTTGCAAAAGCAACAGTCTTATCAAAAAATTCTTTCGTTGCAACTGCGCCTGTTGGATTGTTTGGATAATTTAAAAACATTAGTTTTGCTTTTGCAGCCGTTTGTTCAGAAATTGTTGCGTAGTCGGGTAAGTACTGATTGCTTGCTAAAAGTGGCATCATTTCCATTTTTGCCTTTGCCAAAGCGACTCCAGACCAGTAGTCAGGATAACCGGGATCAGGAACGAGAATCGTATCACCAGGTTCAGTAAAGCAAAGGGGTAACTCGACAAGCCCTGTCTTTCCTCCAAAAAGAACAGCAATCTCTGTTTCGGGATTCAGTGATACACCATATTCTCTTTCATAGAATAGGGCAACCGCTTCTTTCAAAGAAGAATGACCACGAAATGGAGGATATTTATGGTGAAGTGGGTCATTTGCAGCGGATTGCAAGGTCTGCACTATAGAGTGAGGTGTAGGCTGATCCGGATTGCCCTGTCCAAGATTAATGACATCATGGCCTTTAGCAATGCTTGCATTTACTTTTTGAACGAGTGAGGCAAAAAATTGCGTTGGTAATTCTGATAGTGTTTGTGAAGGTTTAAAATATTCCATCTTTTGCACCTCTTCTAAAAATTGTTGCAATTCTAGTGACCAATAATATATCGTTATTAGTAGTTTGTAAAGTATATTTTTATGAAGGGGGAGCAAGTCATGAAGGTTGCATGCTTACAACTGGATATTTGTTTTGGTGATGTTGGGGCAAATGTAGAATATGCCGAAAAAGAGATAGAACGTGTTATGGAGGAACGTCCGGATGTTGTGTTGTTACCAGAATTATGGACAACGGGTTATGATTTAGAACGTTTGAATGTGCTTGCTGATGAAGATGGAACGTTTTCTAAACGTATATTAAGTGATTGGGCAAAGCGTTTTGAAGTGAATATAGTTGGCGGTAGTATTGCAAAGCAAACAGGCGAGCTTGTTACGAATACGATGTACACTTTTAATAAAAAAGGCGAACAAATTGGTGAATATAGTAAAGTACATTTATTTCAGCTTATGAATGAGCATAAATTTTTGTCATCGGGTAATGAAAAAGGAGATTTTCTGTTGGATTCCACTCCATGTGCAGGGCTAATCTGCTATGATATTCGTTTTCCGGAGTGGGTACGTACTCATACTGCGCAAGGAGTAGAAGTATTATTTATAGTAGCAGAATGGCCATTGTCTCGACTCGCACATTGGCGCATCTTGCTTCAAGCACGTGCAATTGAAAATCAATGCTTTGTAGTTGCTTGTAATCGTAGTGGAAGCGATACTAGCACAACGTATGGAGGTCATTCCATGGTAATTGATCCGTGGGGAGAGATTATAGCTGAGGCCGGGGAAAAAGCTGAGCATTTAATCGCTACATTTGACGTAGGAAACATAGAGCGAGTACGAAATAAAATTCCAGTGTTTGCGGATCGTCGGCCGGATTTATATAAGTAAAATAGGAAGAGCAGGCTAGCCTCCATAGGATAAAGACTAGCCTGATTCACTTTTCTTACTTTTTGATTTTATTTATAAGACTCACAATTAGGTAGCCTATAAAACCAGCAACTACTAGAAATATGATAAGCTTAAAGGCAGCGCCTGTCAGTCCTATGATAATTTTTAGAAGGAACACTGCAAGTAACCCTACAATGATATAATATAAAATTTTCATTTTTTCTCTCCTCTTAGTAATTTGTCATTATTTCAACCTCTACTATAGCATTTTCTTTTTTTATAATGAAAAAAAGATAGGAAAAGCTGAAAAACGTATACCTATTTTATTCCTTACTACTTTATTTATTAGTGAGGGAAGGAGGGAGACGTGTGGAGGAATGGGTACCGTTAATTGCAAATGTTGGATTTCCAATTGTCGTTACACTTTATTTATTACACAGAGTCGAAACGAAGCTAGATGCGGTTGTGTTAGCAATTGAGAAACTTTCACAACAATTGAATCAGAAAATGGAACAGTAGGGGAAATGAGCGCTGGTTAATTGCCAGTGCCCATTTCTTTCATGATATATTTACCCTATCCGCGCAGCAATGGACTTTGGGAAGCTATGAATCGTTGCTCTTCTGTCAGCAGATGTTGCCGCTGCCATGCACGAGGGAGAGAAGGAACTACCGGGTACATTAAATTATTAGGGTTAGGATGGTGTTGAGACCCCGTAGGGGAATGGGGATCTATATTAGTTAGCATTCCATTCTTTCTCTGTGTAAGTAAAATATGCCCGATTTCATGTGCAAGAGTTAGTTTATTGGGAGCGGAGGCCGCTGTGTTTGTTACAAATATATGTCCTTTCCAAAGTAGTCCGGAAGCTTCAGAATACGCACAACCGATTACATGAGGTTCCTTAAAATAATTCCCTCCAACATAGGTAATATATAGACTAGCGTTTGGACATGCCGATTTATAATTTTCAAGTAAACGCCAAACCTTTGGCTGGTGTCGAAACGGAGTAGAGTAACTAATTTCTTGATCATGGAATCTAAATGTTTGGTCTAACATAATTATTTTTTTTATGTGAAAAGAGATTGGATACCAAATGTCATGAGAAAGGAACAAATCTCGTTGAATGCGATTATTATCTACATTGGCACCTGGCGTAACATTTATACATACATGCAAATATGCCATGTGTGACACCTCTATTTGGGATTACAGCATTATATGTACACGTACTTCGGTTTGCCTGTACGAATTGAAACAGGATGATATTTTTAGGATGATTTCATAAAAAAACCACCTTCATGTAGGTGGAGAATCTTGAGAGATAAAAGTTCGCAATGTTCGAATATCATTTTTAGTATGAATCGCTTCAGGAGATGGATTAGCGTTTGATAGCAACGATGGCAATTGCGAATCTGGTTTTCCTAGTAAACGGTTAAGATTCTGAAGCATATGCATGAATTGTTCATCCGTTATGGTACGGCTTGTATGCCAGTAGCAAGCCATTGTATACGCCACTGGACTCATATCTATTTGGATATCTACGTTTACATTAGAATTTCCGCTATTCGTAATGTTAGCATAGTTACGCATCCTTCATTCCTCCTTCGCACAGCAAAAGTTTTCTATATAGATTAAAACGTATCGTTTCTTTTCTTTTTAGTAGAATTCGTTGAATTGTTTGCTAGTAAATTATTGATTGCTGTTTTATTTAGTTCCCTGCTTACCTCTAATAGTGGTTGAAGCATAGTAAGCAGTGCTTGTGCGTCAACATTAGCATCTTGCGAACGTTCATTTCTTGTAATAGTGGCTTGATCTGCATTTGACCGTGAATTCGTATCTGCATTTAACGTTACACTTGAATTTCCGCTGTTTGTTATTTGGGCAGAATTTGTATGAGTTCCAATTTCTCCACTTAACACATTATCTGAAACACCCGCTACATCTGATGTGGGTTGAGTTGTTCTTTGATTTAACAAATCCTGTATGCTACGAATTGACATAGTACTCTCTCCTTTATATTTCTCATAGAATGTTTACAGGATAAAATATGCAGGAAAAGGTAAAAAAGAATGGACAAATACACTAGGACAAACGTTCATTTTTGTGTGGGCTTAAAACATTTGCTACTTTAATGAGGAATTTTTCTTTTCGTTCAATAAACGTTCGATTTTAAAACTGGAATCTCCTTCCTTTTGTTGTATAGTGATAGTAGAAGGGAGATGAAGGTATGTATACAATTAAAGTTTTATCTAACCGAGAAACTGTTTATCAATTAGCTAGCTACATTCGTTCTGTTAAAGGAGTAAAGGATGTTTACGTAGAAGTAGGCAAACAAGGAAGTGAGCATCAACAAGGTAAATTTTCACTTCAGTTTTCCATTGATACTGAGAATGTACAGCCGACTCTCCAAGAAATTGCTCGCTTGGTAAAATTATCTCGTTTTACATATGTACAGTATCATGATAATGATATGGAAGAGGCATTTGAGGCCATAAAACTTGAAAGTATTGAAGTGTAGTAGAATTGAAGGATAATATTAATCTTGATGCATAGGGGCTCTCTAAATCTTGAGAGCCCTTTATTCATGATAGGAATGGTTGTTCTCAATTCATGAATGTAATTTTTTATACAGGAAGTAGGACCAAATATACGGTACAACTACACATAAGAAAATGGCACTACTAAGTAAATAGATTTTAAAGTAGCCAGGAACAAATGCTGCAAGTATAAACAGTATCCCCGCGATAACAAACATTTTTGCACCTAAATGTTGTGTGTCCTTCCAAACTTTTTCATCCTGAAGTGCCCATGGTGTGCGAATTCCAATAAAGTAATTTGAACTGATACGTGGCATATAATTTCCGATAATAATGAACAAAACCCCGATTAAGACCGGAACTATCATTTCCGTTCTAACATTTATTCCGAAACCTGCGCCAAGGGTAATAGCATGAA
>NZ_JBXKMX010000303.1:0-4092 GCF_056992975.1 Ectobacillus sp.
AAGCATTATCTATGCTTACATAAGTTTGAGCATGCCTTGCAAGAAGAGGATGCAAACTATGACAGTGTATTAACAAAAGCGAAACTACTTGTTTGGCTTTTGCAAACCGAAACGGGAGATGTAGATGAGTTAAACTTGCCATCAGGTGGGAATAGGCTATGGCAACGGATTTGTAGCGATCGGAACAGCCCTACCGGTAAACGAAACGCATGGAATTCTCGTTGCTTTTATGAATATGCAAGAAATCGTGTCTTGTTTGCCGATATTATTATTACTAACCACGCCATGCTTCTGCAAGATAGCGCGAATGAGGAGCCCTTATTATCGCATAATGAATATGTAGTGTTGGATGAAGCTCATCACATAGAAGAAGTGGCTAGTCATGCATTAGGTGAACAATTTTCTTGTATGTCGTTTCAATTGCTTTTGACACGGCTTGGAACATTAGATACAGATGGAGCCGTTGGCCGTGTATATGATACGATGTGTAACCACCCTCTTGCGCAAGGTGCTGTATTTAGAAATCTTGATGAAATGTTACGTACGACAAAATTTGAATCAGATGAATTGTTCCGCATGCTGCGCGGGTTTATCTTTGATCGAAATAAAAGAAAAAACGTTAATCAAAATATCAAGCTTCAATATAAATACGTAGTGAAACGGGAAAAGGGGAAACTATGGAGTGCGATTGTAGAATCCACCTATCGGCTTGATGCATTATTACGCCGTGTTCAAAAGATCTTTGAATCACTGCGCCTCATATTACAAACAGAATTTGAAGGTTTTGTAATTGGCGAGGAATTTGCAAGCTTATCCGATTCCTTCCTTGCTATGCAACAGACTCTTACATCCTTGTTAGTACAGGAACAGGTTGACGGAGTTACTTGGATGGAAACGGAAACGAAGGGGTCTCTTCATTCAACGATGTTGTATAAACAACCAACTGATGTAAGCACCATGCTTGCTGAGACTTTTTTTTCAAAACGAAAGAGCGTTGTGTTAACATCAGCTACCTTAACTGTTAATGGCACATTTGACTATATGAAACAAGCGTTAGGTCTCACGCAACTTCCGACATCAACTTTACACGTTTCCTCACCGTTTCAATATGATAAGCAAGTGACCATGATGATCCCAACGACTGTGCCAAATATTAAGACTGTATCGGAACAGGAGTATGTAGAGCGGATTTCAGAGCATATCGTATTACTTGCAAAAGCAATGCGGGGGCGTATGCTTGTATTATTTACATCCTATGACATGCTACGAATGACATATACGATTGTGAAGGAAAGTACCGTTCTGGAAGAATACGTATTGCTTGCACAAGGCATAAATGGGATGAGCCGGATGCGGATGACGAAGAATTTTCAGCAATTCGATAAGGCTATTTTGTTTGGTACAAGTAGTTTTTGGGAAGGTATTGATATACCTGGAGAAGCACTCAGCTGTCTGGTAATCGTTCGTCTTCCATTTGCACCTCCGGACTCACCTATTATGGCTGCAAAGGCGAAGAAGCTTACAGAAGAAGGAAAAAATGCCTTTCAAGATCTTTCCTTGCCGCAAGCAATTCTTCGCTTTAAACAAGGCTTTGGGAGATTGATTCGAACAAAGGAAGACAGAGGTATATGTGTCGTGTTAGATCGCCGCATTACAACTACCTATTATGGAAAACGATTTATCTCATCGATTCCCAAGGTTCCTATCTATGAAGAACCTATTGAAGATCTAGTAAAGAAATTATCATCATTTAAATAGCCTGTAACTGCTTACAGGCTATCCATGTGGGTTGGAGGCTATTTTGTTATGTGTAACTGATTCTTCAAGAACGTTAATTAATTCGATGGAACGGGAAATACGTTTTGTAAAAAAATAAAAACGTAGAACCGGCCACTTTATACCTAATCCTTTAATAGATGAAAATCTCCTGCTATAATAGGTGAGGGTAGAAGCAGGTATTGTAGAGAATGTACCTTTATTGTAACCGTATGACGAACTAATATGATTAGAAATTTTTGTAACGGAGGAGTTTTCATGGATAAGAAGACTAAAGTGTTGGCAACGACTCGTATGCAATACGCAAGTGATTTGTATAAGATTGTCGATCGATTAAACCGCACTTTGAAGGAAAAGGATTTAATGTTCGGCTTAGCTCTAGACGCTAACGAGACAAATACGGAAATATTTACTATTTATAGAACGTAGTGATACAATGAAAAAGTGGATACTTATAATCATATTAGTTATTGTAGCGGGAATCTTGTACGGGGTGTACGTTTATAACAATACAATGAGTAACAAACATTTGGGAGAAGATAAAGCTATTACAGATGCTAAGAAAGAAGCTTCTCTTTCTACAATTACTGCTACAGATTATTACCATGGAATGAGTTCCTACACGATAATTGAAGGGACCAATTCTGCTGGTGAACAAATGATTGTTTGGGTGCCGACGAGCGGGGGAAAAGTACTATCAAAGCAAAAAAAAGATGGTATTTCCCAGCAACAAGCTGCACAAATTGTTACGAAGGACAAGCAGCCAAAACAAATCATGAAAGTGAAATTAGGGGCTGAAAATGAAACCCCGCTATGGGAAATTACGTATATTGACCAGTCCAATCGTTACCATTATTATTATGTGAATTTTATTGATGGAAAATTTGAAGGACAGTATAGCATATAAGCCAGTTGGCTTTGTTATAGAATAATTACGTACATTGCACCATATAACGTGTAGGAACAAATAAAACATATAGAGAGATTTTGTTGGAGGGACTACGTAGGTGAAAACGACTATTGAACAAGTAAAAAACTATGTAAATCAAGAGGTAACTATCGGTGCTTGGCTTGCAAATAAACGCTCAAGTGGTAAAATTGCATTTTTACAATTGCGTGATGGCTCAGGATTTATTCAAGGCGTTGTCGTAAAGGCTGAAGTTGGTGAGGAGCTATTTCAACGGGCAAAATCTTTAACACAAGAAACATCCCTGTATGTAACAGGAATTGTTCATGAAGATACTCGTTCACCATTTGGTTATGAACTTGCTGTTACGAATGTTGAAATCATTCATGAATCAAAGGACTATCCCATTACACCAAAGGAACATGGTACAGAGTTTTTAATGGACCATCGTCATCTTTGGATTCGCTCAAAGCGTCAGCATGCTGTATTACGTATTCGCCATGAAATTATTCGCGCTACTTACGAATTTTTTGATCAAAATGGGTTCGTGAAGGTAGATCCGCCAATTCTTACTGGTAGTGCGCCAGAAGGTACAACCGAGCTTTTCCATACGAAATACTTTGATGAAGATGCTTATTTATCCCAAAGTGGACAGTTATATATGGAAGCAGCAGCAATGGCAATGGGTCGAGTATTTTCATTTGGTCCAACCTTCCGTGCCGAGAAATCGAAAACTCGTCGTCACTTAATTGAATTTTGGATGATTGAACCTGAAATGGCATTTATGAATCATGAAGATAGCTTACAAGTTCAAGAAAATTATGTTACGTATATTGTTCAATCCGTTTTAAAAAATTGTGCATTGGAACTACAAACATTGGGAAGAGATACGGCAAAGCTAGAATTAATTAAAGCTCCATTCCCTCGTATTTCCTATGATGATGCGATTAAGCTTTTACATGAGAAAGGCTTTGATGATATAACATGGGGTGAGGATTTCGGTGCACCGCATGAAACTGCCATTGCAGACAGCTTTGAGAAACCGGTTTTCATTACAAATTATCCAGCAGCAATTAAGTCATTTTATATGAAGCCAGATCCAACTCGTCCTGAAGTTGTTTTATGTGCGGACTTAATCGCACCAGAAGGATACGGTGAAATTATTGGTGGCTCCCAACGTATTGATGATTATGATTTATTAAAACAACGCATCGATGAGAATAATTTAAGTGAGGATGCCTACCAATGGTATTTAGATCTTCGTAAATACGGTTCTGTTCCTCACTCAGGCTTTGGACTGGGCCTTGAACGAACAGTAGCATGGTTATCAGGGGTAGAACATGTGCGAGAAACAATTCCGTTTCCTCGTTTATTAAACCGTATTTATCCATAATAAGGAACGTACTCTT
>NZ_JBXKMX010000304.1:0-3802 GCF_056992975.1 Ectobacillus sp.
TGTACATCGAGACATCTTCGAGGTTGACCGTCAGGCTTCTGAGAATCCCAGCGAATTTGACCTTTAAAACCTGTTTGAGTGGCAATTAACTCCACTAAGTCTTTAATTGAAATCTCTGTTCCTGTACCGATGTTTACGGGTTCATCCCCGTTATAACTCGCTGCAGCCATCAAAATCGCTTCAGCTGCATCTTCAACAAATAAAAACTCTCTCGTTGCCTTCCCGCTCCCCCAAACCGTAATATAATCTTTTCCCTGTTCTTTCGCCTCCATACATTTCCGTATTAGAGCTGGAATTACATGAGAAGTCTCCAAATCGAAGTTATCACGAGGCCCATACAAATTTACAGGAAGAAGAAAAATAGAGTTAAAATTATATTGTTGCCTATATGCCTGACTCTGAACTAGCAGCATTTTCTTAGCCAAACCATAGGGGGCATTTGTCTCTTCGGGATATCCATCCCATAAATTTTCTTCCTTAAAAGGAACAGAAGTAAACTTAGGATAAGAGCATATTGTTCCACAAGCCACGAATTTTTCTACATTTTCTACTCTAGCTGCTTCCATCAGATGAATCCCCATTGATAAATTATCATAGAAAAATGACCCTGGATATTTTCTGTTAGCTTCAATCCCACCAACCGAAGCAGCTAAATGAATGATCACATCGGGCCTTGTTTCCTGTATCAGCATCATAGCTGTTTGTGGATTACGTAAATCATATTGTCTGCTGCGCGGTACAATAATTTGTTTGCAACCTAATTCCTTCAACCGTTCCACTACATGAGAACCAAGAAATCCTGCACCTCCAGTTACCATCACTTTCTTATTTTCCCACTGTTTCATTTATATTCCTCCAATATACATAGTTGCTTAATTGTATATGAACAAAGTGAATCTTGACAGTAGTTACCCGCTAACTTAAATTCAAAGAAATTCACTTATTTCTTATTGATTTCTTCATTTCTTCCCATGACATAAATAAACGAACAATATCTTCTTCTTCAAGTTTACTCCCCATCTGAACCTCGATAATTTCAAGGTCTTTGATTGCCCTGATACCATGTTTTGCACCAAGTGGTATGTGTAACACATCACCCAGTTTTACATACGACAATTCGTCATCTAGAACGAATTCGCCTTCACCTTCAACAACCGTCCATACTTCGCTTCGCTTATGATGATATTGATAGCTAAGATTTTTTCCTGCAAATACACATAATCGCTTTGTCAGCGCTTCTATTCCTTCGGTAGATTTTTTATAATCCAAAACTCGATACCAACCCCAACGGCGTTCCTCGAACATAGGCCGTTGTCCTAAATCTTTTACTATCTCTTTGACATGATGACTTGTGGATTTATCGGTAACTAAAATACCATCGGGGCTTGTTGCCACAACCATATTCGAAGTACCTAGTACAACTACGGGAATATCTAATTCATTAATTAAATGCGTGTTGATGCAATCATCACTCATCGATCCTTTGCCAATGATATTTGCGTGCATATCCTCAGTTAACGTATTCCAGGTTCCTAAGTCCTTCCAATAGCCCTTATACGGAATAAATGCAACCTTCTCGGCCTTTTCTACAATTTCATAATCAAAGCTTATTTTTGGCAGCCTCTCATAGTGCCTTATTATCTCATCATACTGAGTCGGCAGACCTCTTTTTTCTAGCTGGTTAATCATATAACCCAGTTTAAATGCAAAAACACCGCAGTTCCATAGAGCATGTTGTTCAATCAACTGCTGCGCTTGCTCTTCTGTCGGTTTTTCCTTAAAACCTTTTACATTTATATATGTTTGTGATTGCTGGTTATTCCTTTCAGCATTGTCAGGAATGATATAACCATATTTCGTTGAAGCATAGGTAGGATTTACACCGATTAGAACAATATCCATACCTGATTGTTTAATGACATCCTCTAAATCTTTGACCTTATCAAAAAATTGATTTTCCACAAAAGGATCAACAGGCATCACAGTGATTACTTCATTTAGATTAACACCAATGATTGAATACAAATATGTCGCTGCTAATATGATTGCCGGAAAAGTATCTCTTCGCTCCGGCTCTATGATTAATGGTATTTGGGTTCCTAATTGATTTTGAATAATATCTACTTGTGTTACACTCGTAGAAATGTAAGAAATGTCCAATAATTGATTCAAATCTAATTGTCGCCACAGTCTCTGAACCATGGATTCTAACTTATTCCCTGGACATGTTAACATCTTTAAAAACTGTTTTGATCTAGAATCATTGGAAAGCGGCCATAATCGTTTCCCTGAACCTCCCGATAACAATATAAGTTTCATATTATACACCTCGATGCAAACTATTAATTGAAATTCTTTCCTCCAGTTAAGATATGTGTATAGGCTATATTATGCAACGGGTAAAAAACACATATTGTACGTTTGATTCATACGGGAATACCATCAACTTGGATACATGGTTACGGTAGCTACTTCAGCAGCTTAGTGAAATTTAAGCACTATAGAATTTGAACAGTTTAATTCGATTGTTATTAGAGAGGCTATGTTCCGAATACCCAAGAGGTTTTGTTTCAGAAATGAATGGGGCGATACATAAATCTCGTACTGAAAATAAAAAATAAACAATACTAGTTTAAGATTTGGCACTATGTATCTCTCGATTCGTGATTTACTTAGCAAATGACTTTCTATGGAAGCTGCTATGTAAAGATGGGGACTGGTCCCCACCATCTGGAATTTAAATTCTGAGGAGTCGCTGGAAATAGGAAAGATTACATATATTCTTATTAGATATCTTTAAGAGCATTTAGCAAGCACGCTAACAGATTTAGGATTCCAGAACCCTTTTGAATACCTCTAATGTGGATTTAGAGCATTTCTCCCAAGAAAATTTTTCAGCTTGATTTATACCTTTGTTTATTAACTCTGTTCTTGTTTGTTCATTAAGCACTTCTAATATTTTTAAAGCAATATCTTCAGGGCTAGTGGGATCAAACAGTAAGGCGCAATCTTCTACAACTTCTGGAATGCTACCAGCATTTGAACAAACGATTGGAGTTTTTGTTCGCATAGCTTCAACTAATGGAATTCCAAAACCTTCAAAAAGAGAAGGGAATACCAAAAATTTTGCGTTCCTATATACATAGGGCATCTCTTCTTGAGGAAGATAACCTAAAAATTTAATTTGTTCCGACAAATCATTTTCTTTTATGAAATCTATAATGGATTTTTGTGCCTGTTGTTCGAAACCGGTAAAAACCATATTAATTTTTACATTGAACTTTTTCTTAAGGAGTACCATAGCTTTAAGTAGATTAATATGATTTTTATGTTTCCAAGTATTGGCTGGATAAAATCCGTATTCATAATTTGATAATTGATATTTTTGAATAACCCTCTGATTGATTTCATCATTATGATTTAAATAAAATTCTTGAGATGAATCTAAATGGATGGAATACACTTTATTTTCAGGAATTTTATACTTTTCAACCATTGTTTTCTTAGAATACTCCGATATTGTAAGGACTGCATTACAAGTCTTTGCAGAGTATTCATAATGTTCATTTCTCCACTGCAAGACATAGGGTTCAAAAAATTCGGGGTAGAATTCATGTTGTATATCAGGAATAGTTACAACACTTGGAACATTAATATGCTTTGGTTCCAAAACTAACATGGGACAAAACCAAATATCAATTTTCAACGTATGAATCCAAATGTATAATTGCATATTGTTATCTATATTTTCATTTATAAGAATTTTACGCATTTTGCTATTATTTTCAACGAATGTATCTAT
>NZ_JBXKMX010000305.1:0-2111 GCF_056992975.1 Ectobacillus sp.
CCCAAAAATATCTACACCTAAATCTTTCGCTTTTTTTATAGCTGTATTAAGAAGATCCACATTCACTTTTGCAGCATTAATCTCTAGTTTCTTAATAGATTCCGGTTTTGTTAAATCGATGTGACAAGCAACTTCCCCAATATTTGCTTCCGCTTTAACATTAATTGTAATTTCGGGTTTTCCGTTTATAACCTTTGCTTTCACTTTTGCTTTCGATCGCATAATTTCTAAAACCATCGTCTCTTTATTACCACACGGCATATGACCCACTGTACTGCTCACGTTGTTTTTAATAAAATTAAAGCCCTTACTCTCCTTTTCGTTAAGCCATCCAATTAATTTATCCTTCTTAAAAATAGCTATGTTTTTATATTTTAAACGAGCAAAAGGCTCAATTCTCTGCACATTATTCATCAATTGCCCATTATCAGCATTTCCCTGTATAGAGATACCTGTAAGTACAGGGTTATTCCCGTCACTCGTTAAAGAGGAGATAAGCTCATCCAACTGGATAGCTACAGTTGGCGCCCATGCCTTTTCTGACGTTTCAAGAGAAGAACGCATTTTTTGTGCTGGAATTTTTTCTATAGAAGTCAAATTTTTAAGGATTTCATTTGCTTGAATATCCTTAGAAACAACGATATAAAAATTCTTACGAAATTCAGAGTCTCTCGTAAAAAGGTCTAATATATTGTTAATCCCTTCTTTAGCGACTTCTTCACTAATGACAAGCATTTGAAGATGGGAAAAATACAATTTTCTTGGGGTAACCGTCGTCATTCTTCGGACTGCCTCAAAGACATGTTTTCCTTTATCAGTATAAGTAGTAATAGGTGCTCTACTTCCTCCTCTTGCGTTTGAGGACACCTCACCGGGGTCAACTACTTGAGCCGTTACCATGTATTGATCACCTGATTTATCAATTGACATAGCTACTACTAGGGCTAGCTCGTTTAACTCCCTTCTATTCCAGCATCCTGTAAGAAGAGGTAGACAAAGAACAACGATCAATAGCCATGAAATCTTACTCATTTCATCTCATCCTTTGCAATTGAAGCTATTTTCTAGGTTCCGGCTTGGTTTTATTCGAGTTTGCATTACGTTTTACATTTTTTTGGCTAATTAACCTGGGGCGGGTTAATAAGCTCCCCTGTGGAAACCGAAAAATGGTATCTTTCACATCATCAGGAATAAATGGGCCGAACGGAGCCATATAAGGAACACCGAAAGAGCGTAAGGAATTTAAATGAAGTAAGAGAGCTAACATCCCAATCGTGATTCCATACACCCCAAACGAAGCAGCCAACATCATCATGAGAAATCGTAGCATTCGTACGGAAATTGCCATATTGTAAGCAGGAAAAACAAAATTTGCGATTGCCGTAATTGAAACAACAATAACCATGGAAGCAGAGACAATTCCCGCCGCAACGGCAGCTTGACCAAGTACCAAGGCCCCAACAATTGATACAGCTTGTCCTACTGCCCTTGGCATTCGAATGCCCGCTTCGCGTAGAATTTCAAAAGTAACCTCCATAATAACTGCTTCAACGAAAGCTGGAAAGGGAACCCCCTCTCGTTGTGCAGCCAAACTGATTAAAAGGGGTGTTGGTAACATTTCCTGATGATAAGTAGTAACCGCAATATAAAAGGATGGCCCTAGCAATGCAATTAAAAAACAGATTATTCGCAGCATTCTAAGAAGACTACTTATATCTGCTCGCTGGTAATAATCTTCTGCTACCTGAAAGCTCTGTATAAATAAAGATGGGACAATAAGAACAAAAGGGGTTCCATCAACAAGAATGGCAACCCGGCCCTCAAGGAGACAAGCTGCAACTACATCAGGACGTTCCGAATTATAAATGGTTGGGAAGGGAGTATAGGCTTCATCTTGAATTAATTCTTCGATATAACCACTTTCTAAAATTCCATCAATATCAATTCTGTCCAATCGTGTATGTACTTCCTGCACAACCTTATCATTCACGATTCCTTTTATATACATGACAGCAATATTTGTTTTTGTTACACGCCCAATTTGCTTTTGCTCACAATAAAGATTAGGATCTTTAATTTTTCTGCGTACTAGTGCCGTATTCGTTCGAATG
>NZ_JBXKMX010000306.1:0-2937 GCF_056992975.1 Ectobacillus sp.
ATACCGAAACACCAATTTGTACATTAGGGCTAATAAAAAAGCTAGCTTCTGTTTTATTCATTACTTCCTCTACTGTTACCCCTTCAGATGTTTCTACTAAAACCATTCCTTCTTGTGTAAAATCAAAAACGGCAAGATCGGTTATGAGTCTATGTACAACCTGTTTTCCGGTTAAAGGTAACGTACACTCTCTCTTAATCTTTGATTCTCCGTGTTTATTAATATGTTCCATGATTACAACAATTCGCTTAGCTCCGTTCACAAGGTCCATGGCACCGCCCATTCCCTTTACCATTTTCCCTGGTATCATCCAATTTGCTAAATCTCCAGTTTCGGAAACCTCCATTCCCCCCAATATCGCCAAATCAATATGCCCCCCGCGAATCATTGCAAATGACTCAGCACTATCAAAAAAAGAAGCTCCTGGAACGGCCGTTACTGTTTCTTTACCCGCATTAATTAAATCAGCATCCTCTGATCCCGCAGACGGATACGGTCCAATGCCAAGCAACCCATTTTCAGATTGCAAAAGAACCTCATAATTCGATGGGATTTCATTGGCTACCAATGTCGGCATCCCAATTCCTAAATTCACATTCATCCCATCCTGGATTTCTTTCACTGCACGCTTTACGATTTGTATTCTGACATCCTTCATTTCCATACCTCCTATGCTTGTATGACTGTACGTCTTTCAATACGTTTTTCATAATTAACTCCGCGCAGTACTCTCTGCACATATATGCCTGGTGTGTGTATCTCATCTGGGTCAAGCTCGCCAATCGAAACTACTTCTTCAACTTCTGCAATCGTAATCTTTCCAGCCGTAGCTGCCATTGGATTAAAATTTCGTGCTGCTTTCCGATATACGAGATTACCAAGCGGGTCTGCCTTCCATGCCTTCACAAGGGCAAAGTCACCAACAATTCCACGTTCCAATATATAAGTACGGCCATCAAATTGTTTATGTTCTTTCCCCTCGGCAATAGGAGTTCCTACCCCCGTCGCTGTATAAAAGCCCGGAATACCAGCACCTCCTGCACGAATACGCTCAGCAAGTGTTCCTTGCGGGACAAGTTCCACTTCTAGCTCGCCACTTAAAAATTGCTTTTCAAAAATTTTATTTTCACCTACATAAGAGGAAATCATCTTCTTAATTTGGTGATTTGCTAAAAGCAAGCCCAATCCCCAATCATCTACTCCGCAATTATTACTAACAACAGTTAAATCCTTCGTGCCTTGTTCACGCAATGCTAAAATTGCCTTCTCCGGAATACCGCATAATCCAAAACCCCCGACAATGATTGTTGCGCCGTCCTGTATATCTGCTACCGCTTCTTGAAAGGATTCCATAACCTTACTTTGTTTCATCTCACATTCTCCCCTCTGCTACTCTACTAATCTCTTATTCAAAATTTATACAATCCCCGTGATGCTATGCACAGCGATAATAAAGAAAACCGCTAATGTTTTAAAGATTGTAATGGCGAAAATATCACGGTACGACTGACGATGTGTTAAACCGGTTACCGCAAGCAATGTAATAACCGCTCCGTTGTGAGGAAGTGTATCCATACCCCCTGAAGCCATCGAAATTACGCGGTGCATCACTTCCGGTGGGATATGAAAGGTCTGAATAGCCTGTATATATTTGTCAGACATCGCACTAAGTGCAATTCCCATCCCGCCTGAAGCAGATCCAGTCACACCAGCTAGAACGGTAGTCGTAACAGCTCCGTTAACGAGAGGATTCGTAAAGGTTGACCCGATTCCCTTACTGATGACACTAAATCCAGGCAGAGATGAGATGACTCCTCCAAATCCATATTCAGCACCCGTATTCATAGCCGCTAGCAAGGCACCAGCAATACTTGCGTTAATACCCGTTTGGAAATCGACCTTAATCTGTCTCAAGTTATACAAAATCGTTGTAATAATTCCGATTAGTAACGCCATTTCGAGAGACCAAATGGCTCCGACAGAAGAAATATCAACTTTTCCAAAAGCTTTTAGTCCAATAGACTCAAAGTTAAATCCCTTCGGATACCATATTGGAAGATAGACGGTAAATATCTTATTCATTACGCCAACTAATATAAGCGGCACAAACGCAAGAACCTGACGGACCACGCTCGTTTGTGTGGAAGGTGAAAGAGATGGCTCGGTTTGAACGGCTGCTTCCTGAGAAGCAGCAATTTCCGCTCCCTCAAATCCGTAATACCCTTCGCCCGCCTTCTCAGCTTTTTTACGACGAGATTCCAAATACCATAATCCTAAACTAAGAACAAAAACGGCTCCTATGATCCCTAAAGTTGGAGCAGCATAAATATTCGTTTTAAAAAATGTAGTTGGAATGACGTTTTGAATTTGTGGTGTCCCAGGCAGTGCATCCATCGTAAACGTAAACGCACCTAAGGCAATCGTTCCTGGAATTAAACGTTTCGGTATATTGCCTTCCCGAAATAGATTTACTGCAAATGGATACACAGCAAACACAACAACGAATAAACTCACACCACTATATGTTAAAATGGCTCCCATTAATACAATGGCCAAAATAGCACGCTTTGTACCCACTAGCTGCACAATGGTTTTTGCAATTGATTCTGCTATACCCGACATTTCCACTACCTTACCGAAGATCGCACCGAGTAAGAAAATTGGAAAATAGGATTTAATGAATCCAACCATCTTCTCCATAAATACATTAGAAAAGAATGGAAGAACAAATTCAGGATTCGTTAACAAAACTGCAAAAAGCGCACAAATCGGAGCAAATAAAATAACAGAAAACCCTCGATACGCTACGAACATTAACAGACTAAGAGCAAGTAATATAATGACTATTTCCACAAGAATCCCCCTTATTTGAACTGAAATAGTAAATGAATACTTGGAACGTTTTTATCTTGTTAAACACACTGCTCTCCTCTCTAT
>NZ_JBXKMX010000307.1:0-5067 GCF_056992975.1 Ectobacillus sp.
GGAAGAAATTTTACAGTTTATTAGTAGACAACAAATTCATTCGATTCAAGAGAATATTCGTATGTTACAAAATCAGATAGGTCTGTTAACACCGACCATTATTCAATTATTCGTGGATTTTTCAAATGATATCCAGTATAGTCAAACACTAATGCAAGCAGTATTTCAAGCCGCGCTTAGGAATCCCGCGTGTCGTCAAAATCAATATGAAGCAACGGGCCTGATTAATGATGTGTTAGAGGATTTATTTGAAAGAGGACAAAAATCTGGAGAGTTTACTACCTTACTATCTGCCTACACTATGGCTCAGCTAGCAAGTCAACAATACTTCGGAATTTTGCTTTCCTGGTGCATGAGTAGTGAAAATTATTGTCTTCAGGACCGTGTAAAAGTCTCGTTTGGGATGTTATTTAATGGATTGTTGAATAGATACTAGATGAAAAAAGCTTCTCCGAGGAGAAGCTTTTTTCTGTAACTTGTTACATTGTTTTGGCTGACGAGGAGAATTCTGTATGCTCAGGGACACGTGTTAATATGAAACCGCCGATAATGAAGAGGATAACAATGCTTAGTACGCCTGAATTTGTTTTTCCTGTTGTTTGTGCGGTTATACCAACAAGCAAGGGTCCCATAATCGCTGCAAATTTGCCAAAAATATTATAAAATCCAAAAAATTCATTGGAGGATTCTCGTGGTACAATGCGGGCAAAGTAAGAACGGCTTAGTGCTTGAATTCCCCCTTGGGAGCTTGCAACTAGCATTGCAAGAATCCAAAAATCAAGTGTGGTTTTTAAGAAATAGGCGTATGTACAAATGATAATATACATCCCAATTCCTACAAAGAGCATCGTTTTTCCTGAAAAAATTTCGGCTAATCTTCCATATAAAAGTGAGAAGGGTCCCGCTACAATTTGTGTAGCAAACAAAATGATAAGTAAGTTTGTACTACTAATGCCTAGGTCGGTTCCGTAAGCAGTAGACATCGTTATAATCGTGTCTACTCCGTCAATGTAGAAAAAGTAGGCGAGTAAAAATAAGAAAACGATTCGGTGCTTTTTGACATTGCGAAAGGTTTGAAATAAACGTTTAAAGCTTTGTCTTATTGGATTTTGTTCTCGTTCAATATAATAGGTTTGCTCAACATTACGGAGCATAGGAATGGTAAAAAGTCCCCACCAAAGAGCTGTAATGGCAAATGCCATTTGACTAGCAACGGTAACAGAGAAAGGGAGCACTTGGTTTTGCGCAAGTATAATTAGGGCAATAGCGAGAATGAATGGAATGGTGCTACCAATGTAGCCGAAAGCAAAACCTCTTGCCGATGTACGATTCATTCTTTCATCGATTGTAACGTCTACTAAAAATGCATCGTAAAAAATATTAGCACCTGCAAATCCGATGACCGTTAACATGTAACAGATGAGCAGAAGTAACCATTGGCTATTTGGAACTATTGCAAGCATCGCTGTGAAAATAATGCCGAGTGCAAAGAAGAACGTAAAGAAGCGCTTTTTAAAGTCTCGATAGTCAGCGATAGATCCTAAAATCGGTGCTAGCAAGGAAATAAGAAAGGTAGCAAATGAATTTGCATAGCCCCAGTATGCCGTAGATGTTGCCGCAGCCACTCCTGCTTCCTTCGCAGCAGCTTTGAAATAAATGGGAAATACGGCTGTTGTTATAATCAGTGAATAGGCAGAGTTTGCCCAATCGTAAAAAATCCAGCTTCTTTCTTTTTTCGTTATCGCTGTCATTCGATAATCCTCCCTATTTTTCTACCGTAATTGTACACAATATAATCTGGTAAAATCGGGTGGTAGATGAAACTTAATACAGATTTTACAAACCATTATCGTTTTAGCAATTCCTCGATGCAAACTCCGTCTGTTTCGCCCAAATCTAAGCCCATAAGGGAAGCGATTGTTGGACCTTCATCGATGAGACGCATAAAGGGGATAACGGCACCGCTGCGAATTCCTTTACCAACAGCCATAAACACGGTTGTATAGTTGTCTTTGGTCGGTGAATAGCCGTGGGTAGCCAAAGTATATTTTTTATCAGCCTTTGTATCTTCGGGTGTAATTCGTAATTTATATGGTCCAATCCAATCTTCTAGAAAATAGTAACCTTTCTTTGCTTCTAGCATGAATAGACATGTCCCATCTGCTCCTCGTTCTCTTGCTTCCTCACCGTTTATGACAAATTCAATGCCACTTGATGGATCAGCAAGTAGCTGTTCTATAATTTGTGATACTTTCATTTTTGTTTCATGATCGTGTTCATCTTTCATGTATATATATGCGGAACCATCACAACTATTGCAATAGGCCTTCCAGTCTGTTACATGTCCTTTTGCATCGACTGTAATAAGATTGTGTTTATGAAGCAGTACATTTAGCTGTAAAGCACTAGCTTCGTCTAAGGCGCTATGATCACCTAATGCGATAATGGTACTGTCATCTGTCAGGTTGCTTTCTTTTAGTGCACGCATCAATTGACCAAGTCGGCTATCATGACGATGAATGGCCTCATTAGCTTGCTTGGAAGAGAATCCGTGCATATGACGCTGCACATCTAAGTCGGTGAAATGGATGAGCATCACATTCGGTTTTTTTGTTTTAATCGTATGAACAGCAGAGGCGAGAACGAAATCGTCTAATTCTGGTTGATTCAGTCCGTTTCGCAAATGACCGAATCGTTGATTCATATCCCATTGATAAAAGGGGCTTCCGTTTAAAAGAGAGACAAGAATTTGATTGTGCCAAGGACGATTTGCGAATATTTCAGGCATATGGTAATCTATTTTCGCTTTCGCTGTGACGGGCCATAGAAGAGCAGCAGTTGTAAGACCTGCTCGCTTGGCTTCATCATAGAGAGTTGTTCCTTGTATGTGACTCCGGTGCCAATGCCAATCGGGAGATAAGCGTCCGGGCTGCAATAATGTATTGCTGGTAATGCCGTGCCGGGCCGGGTAATTACCGGTTACAATTGTTGCATGAGACGGATAGGTAACAGAAGGATAGATAGCTTCTACCTTATCGGCATACGCTCCTTTTTGAAGGAGTGTATGAAAATGAGGAAGCTCCTGCAAAAGTGGAAAATCCAATGTAGACAGACAATCAAATGAAATAATAAGTAGATGTTTTGTTGCAGGTTGCATAATAAAAAACCCTCCATACTTGTAAACTAGTAAGATTGTAATACGATATGAAGAGGAAAGGGATGTATTTACAAATTTTTCACATAAATATATAAAGTTTACCATTTAACAATTAATTTTCTACACATTAAGTAGGAAAGGAAATATTTGAAATATTTCTAATCGTATTACTATGGAGTAACTAAATAAAATAAGAAGAGAGACTACCCGAGTCTCTCTTCTAACATTACTTTATTAATGTTCCAAGTTCTTCTGTAATGGCTTGCATTTCACTTATACTGAATGTTTCGCGCTTCATAACATGGTTATAAATATCTAGTAAATCTTCATACATTTCTGTATTAAAATTTTCTGGACGTACTGCACCTGCATTTACCATACGAAGCTTTTCCTTAATGGCTTCTACCATATAGGCAATATTTTCTGTAGATTGTACCGTTAAATCCAATGGAAATTCCTCCTCAATGCGAACTAATTCTATATTATCACCTTTTCGACAATATATTGTAACGATTTCTACCGTTGCTTCCTAGTTAATGCGATAAAATAACAAATAGTGGGAGATAAAAAATCCACTGCATAACATAAAGTTTCCCCGTATACTAGGTGTAACGAACTTTAATAAAGGGGAGAATGAAAATGATTCATGTTTTGTTTGTATGTCTTGGAAACATTTGTCGTTCGCCTATGGCAGAAGCAATTTTTCGAGAGTTACTTGTTAAGAATGAGTTGCAAGGAAAAATTACTGTAGATTCAGCTGGAACAGGTAACTGGCATATTGGAGAGGCACCGCATATTGGAACGCAAAAAATATTAACAGAAAACGCAATTTCCTATGAAGGAATTACTGCACGCCAAGTAGAAGAAAGTGATTTAACAAAGTTCCATTATATTATCGTAATGGATGCAAATAATTTACAAGACGTTCAACATTTCGGCCAACCTAGAGGTTACGTAGGACGACTATCGGACTTCGTTCCAAATGAAAATTGGAAGGACGTGCCCGACCCATACTTTACCGGGAATTTTCAAGAAGTATACGACCTTGTAACAGAAGGATGTAAGCACCTATTAGCTCATATTAGAAAAGAGCAAGGAATCTAATTTCATGGAGAGGGTGAAGAGAAATGGCAAAGAAAGAGACAGACAAGAAGAATACATTTGCGCGTAACATTACAATTGGTGTAGTGGCTGGTACAGTTGCAACATTATTCAAGAAAGAAAATCGTGAGAAATTAGTTGGAAAAGCTCGTGAAGCTAAAGAAAAAATATGGAATCTTCGTGAGCAAGCAGTGCCAATGAAGGAACGTGTGAAAGAAACTGTTCAAGATATTCGTGCAAAGGGTAGTCAATTAACAGATAAGGCAGTCGTGAATGAAAAAATAGAATCCATAAAAAAAATAACACCGCTCGTAATCGAAACTTTACAGGAATCACGGGACATTTTTAATAAAAAGAAACAAGAGTTGAAGGAAAAAGAAGAAGCAAAGCGGAAAGAAGAGGAACTTCTTGCTGCACAGGCTGAAGCATCTGCAACTACTGATCAAGAGGTACTAACCGAAGGAGAGGAAAAACCTGAGGAAGGGCAAGTAATGGAAGCTTTAGCAGAAGGAACAGAACAAGTAGCGGAAGTAGAAGAAGAACAAGTACATGGAACAATTGCATTAGAGAAAAAAGAAGAAGCTGGCGGGGATAAAAAGTAAGAAGTAGGTGAGCACATTGTACGCCGGTAGGAAAATAAATAAGATAGTTACATTTTTCATTGGATTGTATGGGCGAACAAAAAAAGACGATGTGGCGGGTCTGGCTTCCCAGCTCGCTTATTTTTTCTTATTGTCGCTTTTTCCAGCGCTTGTTTTTTTATTAACAATTGTCGGTTATCTTCCGTTGGAATCCCAAGATATTCTCTT
>NZ_JBXKMX010000308.1:0-3078 GCF_056992975.1 Ectobacillus sp.
CTACTGAAACCATACAATGTTTCGGTAGTCTTTTTTGTGCCCATGTTTCAGATAGAAGAGGGGGAGCGGTAACAAAAGAGGGAGGATTGTACCCGCGAAGCCGAAAA
Organism: Ectobacillus sp.; assembly: GCF_056992975.1. Classification (NCBI taxonomy): domain Bacteria; kingdom Bacillati; phylum Bacillota; class Bacilli; order Caryophanales; family Bacillaceae; genus Ectobacillus; species Ectobacillus sp. Next base: position 108 of record NZ_JBXKMX010000308.1, read on the forward strand.
AGGAAGTGTAGCGGCAACAAAAGGGGGAGGATTGTGCTCGCGAAGCCGAAAAAGAATGTGTAGTGGTAACAAAAGGGAGAGGATTGTGCTCGCCAGAGTGAAAAAATGAGATATCGTGGTACTATTTATTAGACGTTTCTGTTACTTTTCATCAAAAAGAGAAACGATTGGTGATTCGTGCTGGGCATAATATAGCATCTGTAATAAGCTTTTCTATTCAATACAAAGAGATCCTTGAAAATGGTATGACATTTCAAGGACCTCTTTTAGTAAGATATTTTTCTGATTATTCGCCTAGCTCCACATTGTGATACACTTGCTGTACATCTTCTAAATCCTCTAAAGCATCAATCATTTTTTCAAATTGTGCTTGTGCGTCTTCTTCTAATGTTACATAGTTTTGAGCAATCATTGTAAGTTCAGCGACTACAAAATCTGTGATACCAGCAGCTTTGAATGCATCTTGCACTGCATAGAATTGATCAGGCTCTGCATAAACGATAACTGATTCTTCTTCTTCTAGAATGTCACGAACGTCTACATCTGCTTCCATTAATAACTCAAGAACTTCGTCTGCCGTTTTGTCTTCAATTCCGATAACAGCTGTTGCATCAAACATATAAGCGACAGATCCCGTTACGCCCATATTCCCGCCGTTTTTACCAAATGCAGCACGTACATCGGATGCTGTACGGTTTACGTTATTTGTTAATGCATCAACAATTACCATGGATCCATTTGGTCCAAATCCTTCATAACGTAGTGTATCGTATTTTTCATCCGATCCACCTTTGGCTTTTTCAATCGCACGATCAATAATCGTTCTTGGCACACTGTATGTTTTCGCACGTTCAAGAACGACTCTTAAATTTTGATTTGATTCCGGATCCGGTTCCCCGCTTCTAGCTGCCACATAAATTTCGCGTCCGAACTTTGCATAAATACGACTCGTATTAGAATCCTTTGATGCTTTTTTTTCTTTAATATTATTCCATTTACGGCCCATTAATAACACTCTCTTTCCACTTTGAATCTACACCTAGATTACTATGATTTGATAGCCTCTTCAACAACAAATAACGATAAGTTCCATTGAAGATGTTTTAAATATTCACTAAAACATTATACATCAAATGTATAACGAGTTTCGAGTTTAATCTTGAAAAACAGAGAACGGCTGGTAAGAGGTGACAAATCGTTGAATATTTACAAAAAAAACGTAGTTAGAATCTAAAACTGTGATATTAATCACACCGATTGTAAACGATATCAAGTATACTCACTGTGTAAACAATAGTAATTAATTATTTTAGGGGGCACATTACAATGACAAATCTTTATGAAAAATTTGGCGGAGAAGAAACGATTGGTCAGGTTGTTGATTATTTTTATAAACTAGTGTTAGCAGATGACACAGTGAATACATTTTTTGCAAATACAGATATGGAAAAGCAAAGACGTCATCAAACAAAGTTTATTAGCTTCGCATTAGGTGGACCAAACAAGTATTCTGGAAATTCTATGGCTAAGGCACATGAAGGAATGAATCTTCAACCTGCTCATTTTGGTGCAATTGCAACACATCTTCACGATGCATTGGCACATTTTGGAGTTGCAGAATCAGACATTGACCAAGTATTAGCTACTGTTTCTACACTTCGTGATGACATTTTGTACAAATAAGATATAGATAGGAAAAGTCCTCCAAACATTTGGAGGACTTTTTTTCAATCATAAAAGAAATGGAATTAAATCAAGTTCTTCAAATGTGCTTTAGCATCATAAGTAATCAAATCCTTACCATCTTTCAATCGGTGAAGAAAATCAGGATTTGCAATAAGCGGGCGTCCAAACGCTGCAACGTCAATTGTACCTTCTGCAAGCGCTTCTTCTGCTGTTTCAGGATTTAGGTTACCAACCCCAACAACGACACCGTCCCAATATTTACGGACGAGCTGATGCATCGTTTTCTCGTCTGCAATCTGTTTCGTAAATTCCATCGTGGATGGATGTATCATTGTAACACCAACTTCTTTGAATGCATCAATAAAGGTCTTAATAGCCGCTTCTGGATCTTCCCACATGTAATTCGGGTTATCGATTTTAAAAGCAGAGAAACGGATGAGTGTTCGTTCTGACCCGATTGCTGCGATTACATTGGATAAGACTTCTTTCATAAAGGTGAGACGGTTTGCAAGATCTCCTCCGTATTGATCAGTACGGTGATTGGAAACATCTGAATTGAATTGATCAATTAAATAGCCGTGCGCACCGTGTACTTCTACCCCGTCAAATCCAGCTTCGATTGCATTTTTCGCAGCCTGTGTATATTGCTGGATAACTTCCTTAATATCCTCGATACTCATTTCCTCAGGTTCATCAAATGCTTCCCCAAAGCGAGATACTTTTCCTTCTGCGCGAATCGCAGAGGGAGCTTGCGGCGGAAGGTTGCCGGCAATCGTATGATGGCTTGCTCTACCGACATGCCAAATTTGGGCAATGATCGTACCGCCTTCTTCATGCACAGCTTCGGTTACCTTCTTCCACGCATCGATTTGGGCTTGTGTATAAATACCGGGAACGCCAGGATTTCCTTTGGCACGCGGGCTAATGACAATCCCTTCGGTAATAATGAGGCCGATGCCGTCATGTGCGCGGCGACGATAATACTCCACTACATTTTCTCCAACAACCCCTGTATTATCATCAGCAAAACAACGCGTCATTGGTGCCATTGCAGTTCTTGAACGCAAATTCCAAGCGCCAATTGTAACAGGTTCTACTAGCTTATGAATCGTCATTATGTACTCCTCCTCATATCTATTTTTTCTCGCTACTAAGTAATAGCTTCTCTAAGGTAGATTAACGTTCATTTACATAAATTTCAAATAATAGGCTCAGAGCTGATCTTTTTTTGCTATGATAAAAAGGAATTCACAAAAGGGTAGGGGAAACAAATGAAACACGTATA
>NZ_JBXKMX010000309.1:0-3843 GCF_056992975.1 Ectobacillus sp.
TAAATAAAAAACACCCATCCCTAGGAAAAGGGACGAGTGTTATATTCGTGGTTCCACCCTTGTTTCAAAGGAAAGAATCTCCTTTGCTCAAGAAACGATAACGGATCGTAACCGTCAGCAATTACTAACATTCACTGCTGAAGTTCAGAGGTGGTAAGTCGCTTTTTCGTATTAGGAAGCTTCCAGCCAAACGGCTTCCCTCTCTGCTAATCGTAAAAAGAGCTCGTATCCTCATCATAACCTGTATATGGATCTTACCTGTCGTTATTATAGACGGATTCTTCCATAAAATCAATATGCCCCTCTTCGTTTTATATATTCTGTCTCATTTGTTCAAATTCACCTAGCGAGTATAGTTTAACTCGCTCTTGAAACACATTTCGAATCGTAACAATCATCGTATCGTCCTCATGGGCAGTGTAGATGTAAATAATCTTAGGGGAAATAGATAATAGCGGTGCAATAATTTGCTGATCTACGTATACATCCTCAAGCTGAAGGATACGATCATCAATATATTCACGTAAAGTTTCCTCCGAAATTGGAGAACCAGCTTCATCATAGAAGATAATATGATCTCGAAACACAAGATGTATAGACGAAAAGATAGCATCTCTCGTACTAACTTGCTGCCGAAGTGTTTCAATAAATGCTTGATAGTCTTGTTCTAGCTTGTATTCATCAATGGACAGTTCAACCAATTGATTGATGTATTGCATATAAGGCCGCAATCGAAACCGAACATAGGCTTCGAAAGAAAAGGAAAGAGAGTGTTCGATTGTGCTCCGTAAGGATTGTATAATAAACCGTTTGCGTGCAAAGTGGAGTCCTTTATGTGGTAACCCTTTTCTCTTCCCATTCATAATAGAATAGGCAATATGTAATATTTCACTTTGCTCCTCTTCATTGTGAAAGTAATAAGAGTGTTTCACAAGCGAACTCATCCATTTGCTTTCCTTTACTTTAATAATAAACTGAACCAATTCTGGGATTAGAATATCCTGAATAAAAGTAGTACTGGTATCAAGTAGAGTAAGTTTCCTATGCTCATGAAGGACATTTTTTTCTTGTGCCTTAGCATATTGCAGGAACCGCTCGTACAAATAAGTAGCATCACTATCTTCTTCAAAGCTAATTTCGATCATTATCATCCCCCCTTAATGCATATATCAATTGATATATATGAACGAGCTATCCAAATAATGCTCGCTATCGGGTAAGAATACGGTAGTTCTTCTAAACAAATGGCTCTGTTAAAGCTTATTATTGAATTTACAACTAGGTTGATTGGAGCGGAAATCAACCGGCAAGTTTAACAGGGCCGAACAAATAAAAAAAGAGAGCGAGGTCTCCCTCATTCTCCTGCTTGTCGTCTATTATTTCCCTTTACTTCTACTGGCTTAGCCAAATACCGAATGCGTTCCATAATACGAGCCGCCTTCAGCTCTTCTTCTTCACCGCGCTGCGTATAGGTAAGATGGTGCTCAAGCAATTTAAAGTCAAAGTTAGAAGTGAAAAAAGTAGGTAGATTTTCTAGCATACGATATTGTAAAATGGTGCCGAGTACTTCATCACGCGCCCAACTTGACATCGCTTCTGCCCCAATATCATCTAGCATTAAAATGGGCGCCTGCTTCACTGCTTCAATTTTCTGATTTAGCGTATGATCCCCAATCGATCCTTTCATTTCACGCAAAAATTCAGGAACATGAACAAGCATAGTTGAAACATTACGCTGTGCGAGTTCGTTGGCAATTACACCGAGAATATAGGTTTTTCCTACACCAAAGCGTCCGAACAAGTACAATCCTTTCATTTTTTTTCCAGGTTCGTATTGTTCCACAAATTCTTCAGCCTCATTCACTGCGTTCATTCTTCCTTCATCATTATAATCCAGTGATACTTGCTTTGCTTCTAAAATATCACGAGGCATATATAAACTCCGAATGAGAGATTGCTGTTTTTTTTGTTGATCATGAAATATTTTTTGAGAACAGCGTTCATATTGTAAATCAATCGTTTTTCCCGAAATAATGAGGTGCGGATGATATCCTTGTAAAATATTTTTACAGGCAGCAAGGCTCGGACATTCCTTACATTGCTTACTTTGCTGTGTATATTCGTATAATTTAACTAAGCTACGTTCAACAACATCTTCTGAAAGCTCTTGTGCATGCTCCACTAAAAATTTCTTTACATCTGCGTCTGCTAGAATTTCTTTCTTCATATTATCATAGCGTTTCTTAAACGAATCTGTTTGTATCAACTGCGAGAGATTGTTTCTAATGTTTTGCAAATGCTTCCCTCCAAGCTACTAATTCTCTACTTGTTTTTCTATCCATTTGAACGCTTCTGCATACGTTTTCGTCTTTCTTCTATTTTCTTTCGAAGAGCTTCTGTATCAATATCCTTTTCATCTTGCCCTTCAGAACTTTGCTTTTCTATGCTTTGTTTTTCCTCTGCTAGCCAATCAGGAACCAGTTCTTTACGTACTACCTTTTGCGAAGTACGTGTTTTGGTCTTTCTTTCTTTCGTAGATTGTGCCCATTCTAAATATTGGCGCTGCTCTTGGATTGCAAGCTGCATAGCCTCTCTGACGGATGATACGTGTTTTCGAGCCCAGTGTGCTGCTATTTTTTCCATATAGCCTTTTTGTATTTTCATATCCATACGAAGCATGACATAGTAAATCAGAACATTGATCACACCTGGTGATAGTTTTTGATTCAGCATAATATCTTCGATTACCCGCAAATCAGAGGCTACAGGTAAAGCACCGCCAGATAATTCAGTAAGAAGTTCCTTTGGCGACACTTCTTCAAGCACTTTAATGAGCTTATCCTGCTTTGATTGTGGCACTTTGTCACGCATTTCCTGCAGTTTTGCAGGTTGTACTCTTTCGCTCAGTACAGGAAGCGTATTGCTATGCTCAAATTGATACCAATCACGCGTACATTTTCGAAGCAATTCAATATCAATTTTATCCTGACCAATAATAAGAGCATCCATGACGACTTTCTTCATCGTCACATGATCGAGCTGATAGACATAAGCAAGCTTTAAAATCGTTTCTTTGACTTCCTCAGTTATCGCACGTCTTGGAATCATCGTATTTCCAATACCCTCTAAAAACAAAGAGAAATCAAAGAAATCATTTAATACTTGAGGTGAATCACTTGGAACTCTTCCAATAAGAGAGCCCTTATCTATTTGTTCCATCTCAGGCTTAAATTTCGAAAGCTGAGCAGGCGTATAAGACTGAAACACATCATTAAATGACTTCGTAATTTCACTGTATTCTTGTATATCCATTTCAGGCTGCAGAAAATACTTTTTCACTCGATTGTACTTTGTAATACCAAGCCGATTATACAAAAAAATGTTTAATACAATATCATCAAAAAATTGTTTTGGCGTAAGCGGAGCTTGCAGCTCATACAAAAACGTCCGAACATCATTCGTTTTTTTCACAAACACTTTCATAAGGCCGATACCCTCTAATTTCATTCGTTCCTTATGAATATCAGGCAAACTCATATGCATATTTAGCAAAAGCGAATGATGAGTTTGTTCTTGTTCATTAGAAAAATCTTGATCAAGCTCTCCCCATAGTGTCATATACAGGCTAAACGCTTTGCTACCTATTATAGGTTGGTACAGCATTGTCAGGACCTTGCGATCGTAACTATGCAGCAAACCTGTTGTATAGACTCGATACCGGTCAATTGGAAGCAAATCCATCCATGATTGTCTTTCCATGCCTGCAAATCCTTTCTACAAGTGTAATCTAACGTTATACATGCAGTTTCTTCTATTTTCGTTCTTTATGCAGTATGTCTTTTA
>NZ_JBXKMX010000310.1:0-9453 GCF_056992975.1 Ectobacillus sp.
GAACCCGTTTTGGTAGTAATTTGCTTATAGTATGTAAATAAATCCTTCACATCTTGTATGGATATTTCTTGCTTCGTCGACTTTGGAACGAGTGTAATGAATGCATGTTGCATGTGGAATCCCCCTATTTTATAATGCTTCATTTGTATTGTATCATTGTTCTATTTTTTTTGACAAATACTTACGGTAAATTATCTTTTCCTACTTCATATAACATTTCAATATATAGATTATATTTGGTTCCGTAGAAGTAGTACAGATATAAGTATTTGCTAAAGAGGATAATAGAATGAATGCAATTAAGTATGACATATTAAATAGTCGTTGACGAAAATAGTATAACATATTACAATGATTATGAAAAAAGAAAAGCGCTTACACAATCATTTTTGCAAATAATAGGGGGTAATAAAGTGGGAACTATCGTTTGTCAAGTTTGTGAAAGTACAATTGAACATTTTGAGGATGAAAAAGTAACTGTGCTGTACGGACATTGTTGCCAAGAATGTGCATCTGATACACATGAACACGTGGAAGTATAAAATAATCAAAAAAGGCGTAGGGGATAGCCCCTGCGTCTTTTTTGATTATAGAACTATTGTCTTCCGGAGCTGGACAAGCCAGAAAAACTTTTCGTTATTGTCTAGATTTTCTGGCTAGCTCCTTCCAGTTAGAGAACCTTCGCTCATAAAGGTAAAAAAGCGCCTTTTTGAGCGAAGAACCTCTACCTTCCGGAGCTGAACAAGCCAGAAAAACTTTTCGTTAGTACACGGTTGTGGTATGACCTGCTGTTGCTATGATGATGTTTTCACGAATTGGGGTAAATTGAATATTAGATTTGATTTTTGATGGAGAGGCGTAGATGCTCATTTGTGCAATGTCTACTCGGGTAATGAAGTTTGTTAGATATGCGGTAAGGAAGGCGTTGGGTTTACGACGCAGATTTAACGTATTAATAACTTGGTCGCTTGTGCTCATGCCGACGCCGTGCCCATAGTGGAAATCGTCACCAAGATAGATTGTGTTTTCTCCTTGCCATTCAATGGTCAATGGATTCACCTGGGGATTTTTGAAATAAGCTATGTCTCCTTGAATCATCGTGCCATCGGTTTTAGTGATGATTTTTAAATTTTTATCAAAATCCCATGTGAATAGAAGAAGATTGGAAAATAAACGATTAAAAGTTTGGTCTTCATAACATTGAAGTAAGGATTTATATATGATGATAATGATGGCAGTTGCACACTCAGTACCATATTTTTTCCCGTTTACAAAAATATCGTTAAGTGCCACAGAAGGAAGAACTCCTTGCTCTACTTGAAATCCTCCCTGCTTTGTTCGTTTCCAAAATTTATCATGACAGAATGATTGTGAAAAGGTACGAAACTGTATTCCACTGCTCAACAATTCAATACATGTTAATAGTAAATGAAGGCGCAGATGAACATCAAATATGAGTTGATCTAATGTTTCATATGTGTATACTTCTTGATTACTTGTCATTGATTCTAATATTTGCTTCCTTGTCTCGAAAAAAAGTTCAGTATCATCAAGTAATTTGGGATGAATGATAGAGCGTCCCATTACAATCATGACATTTCCCACTTCCAATCCCGTTTTTTCTATTTTATGATGGCGGGGAGGAAACGTGAACAAAGAGGAGGGAGAAATAGGGTGCATGCCGCTAGTTCTCTCTCCTCTTACTTACATAGAAAAGATAAAATGTATCATCATATAAAAATTAAGAAATAGGTTTATATTCTTTAATTACACGAAGATAATGTAAATCTGCATCCTCTGGTCCTTGTACAGGTAGTCCAGCTGCTAAATTCTTTTTAATATAATCTAAATTTTCTTGTGTAATAATTTCGCCAGGAGTGAAAATGGGAATTCCTGGTGGGTAGACCATTACAAATTCGGCGATAATTCTGCCAGCTGCTTCTACAAAGGGTACCATTTCAGTCTCTGAATAAAAGGCGTCACGAGGTGATAATGCCAAGAGTGGAATCTCAGGAACCTCTACATGTACTTCAATACTGGTAGCGTTATGTTGAAAGGTGGATGCAAGGTCACGTAAAGCTTGTACTAGGATATCAGATTCCCGCTGTGAATCTCCCATTGTTATGAGACAAAGAATATTATAAAGGTCGGATAATTCTACCTCAATATTATGGTGTTCACGTAGCCAACGCTCCGCATCGTGTCCTGTTATACCTAATTCTTTTACTGAAACAATTATCTTTGTTGGATCAAAGTCAAATGTTGCATCAGTTCCAAGCAATTCTTCGCCTGGACAATATAAATATTGGATTTTATTTATATTATTCCGAAGTTCCTCTGCGAGTTCAATCGTTTGATCAATTAGCTCATGTCCTTCCGTTGCTAGACGTTTTCTTGCTACATCAAGAGATGCAAGAAGAATGTAGGAAGTAGACGTTGTGGTAAGCATGCTAATAATAGACTGTATGTGTTTTACGTTTACGAGCCCTTTACGTACATTTAATATCGAGCTTTGTGTTAAGGAGCCACCTAGCTTATGAACGCTTGTTGCAGCCATATCTGCGCCTGCTTGCATGGCTGATAGCGGTAATTTATCATGAAAATGAATATGAACACCATGAGCCTCATCAACGAGCACCGGAACACCATAAGAATGAGAAATTTTAACGATTTCCTTCAGGTCAGCAGCGAAACCAAAATACGTTGGATTAATGACAAGAAGTCCTTTGGCGTCTGGATGGGCTTCCAGAGCGTGTTTTACTGAAGTAAGTGTCATTCCATGTGAAATGCCGAGAACGGGATCAATTTCTGGATGAATAAATATTGGTTTAGCACCTGAAAAGATAATGGCTGACATAACGGATTTATGAACGTTGCGTGGTACGAGAATTTTATCGCCAGGGCCACAAACACTCATTACCATTGTCATAATAGCGCCGCTCGTTCCTTGGACAGAGAAAAAAGTATGATCAGCCCCAAACGCTTCCGCAGCTAAATCTTGTGCTTTTTTAATCATACCCTTTGGATGATGAAGATCATCAAGTGGTGCAATATTAATTAAATCGATTGATAATGCGTTATGCCCAATAAATTCCCGAAATTGTGGGTCCATTCCTTTTCCTGTTTTATGTCCCGGAATATGAAATTGGACAGGATTTCGATTGCTATGTTCTACTAATGCGGTAAATAACGGTGTTTCTTTTTGGGACAACCTATACACCCCTTTACATAAAAATTATTGTATGATGATCAATATATTTCATAAGAGAATATAATTGATCGATTATGATTGAATAAATGATATTCTTTTTTTGCAAAGCAAGATGAATTATACCATCATCGTACAGTTATTGTATATAGATGGAGAGACCTCTCTTTAATTTTTTGCAGGATTATTCAAAAAGTATGAAGAAATAATGTTATATGATAATGGAGGTGTATGAATGAAGCTAGAAACGAAAATTACAACATTACTCAATATTAAATACCCAATTATTCAAGGTGGACTTGCTTATCTAGCATATGCTGATCTTGCAGCTGCTGTTAGCAATGCGGGTGGATTAGGTCAAATTACAGCTATGAGTCTTTCTTCTCCAGAAATGTTACGAGAAGAAATTCAAAGAGTACGAAACATGACGAATCAGCCGTTTGGTGTAAACTATGCAATTGGACAACATGGCAGACCATTTGAACATATGCTAGAAGTAGCAATAGAAGAGAAAGTTCCTGTAATAACGATGACGGGAGGAAACCCTGCCCCTATAATAAATCGTTTAGAAAGAACCGGTATCAAAAAACTTGTACTCGTAGCTGCAAGAAGACAGGCACAAAAAGCGGAACAGCTTGGCGCAGATGCGGTAATGGTTGTTGGACAGGAAGGCGGGGGTCATCTTGGAAGAGATGATATTGGGACAATGGTTCTTGTACCGCAAGTTGTAGATAGCGTATCAATTCCTGTTATTGCTTCCGGAGGAATAGCTGATGGACGCGGACTGATGGCAGCTCTTAGTCTTGGCGCTGAAGGGATTGAGATGGGGACGCGTTTTATTGCAACGCAAGAGTGCGTACATGCTCATGCTAGCTATAAGCAAGCTCTCGTTGAGGGAGGAGAAGCAGACACGGTTGTCATTAAGCGCTCGTTAGGAGCTCCTGCACGTGCTATTCATAATGGATGGACAGATGAAATTTTAAAACTAGAAAAAGAAGAAAAGAATTATGAAGACTTAAAAGATTACATAAGTGGAACAGCGAATAAAAGATATATATATGAAGGAAATAAGGATGAAGGGTTTGCATGGGCTGGTCAAGCGATGGGAAGAATACATGATATTCCCACTGTAGAGCAGTTAATAACCCGAATGATACAAGAAACAGAAGATATACGAACAAGATGGAGCAGATGAGGTGAAAGAATGGAATATCAATATCCAATTGACTACGAATGGTCTACCAATGACATTGTTGACGTTATTAAATTATATGAGGCTGTAGAACGTGCCTATGAATCAGGTATTACAAGAGAAGAATTTATGAATATGTATCGACGTTTTAAAGAAATTGTTCCTAGCATTGCGCAGGAAAAGAAAATTGGCAGTGAATTTGAGGAGATTAGCGGATATTCATTATATCGTGTCGTTCAAAAGGCTAAAACAATGCAGAATCAGGAAAAAATTAAGATGTAAAAGTATTTTGAAAATTCAGAAATCATATGTTATAATGATACAACAATCATAAACGGACAATGAATATATTGTCCGTTTTCTTCTACCTAGTAGAAGTGATTTTATAAAGTGGAAGGAGTGTGGAGAACGTATCTTGAATTACTTTCATACATTCATCGTCGCTCATTTTAATCGCTTCTTCTTTCGGAATGTGAATGCCAGTTAGTAATTCAGCTTTTTTTACAGTTTCTAGTTTTTGAAACATTGTTTTAAATTGTTCATCTGATAGTTCACATGCTGTTGTTGCACTTGGTTTCGTATGATCTGTTGACCAGACGAAATAATTAGGCATACGTTTAATCTCGTCTAGATGAGAAAGAAGCGCTTTCGCATATTCAACTTTTTGCGGACATTCATAAATCAGACCAAAATAGATAAACATGTGTGTGCCCCATAATCCAATTTGAAAATGAGGAAGCATTTTGTACCCACGTTTATTTGGTGCAAAGGCTACCCAGGTGTCACTTGGAGGATTCACGGTACGTCTCGCGTGTTTGGCAACATGGTAGAAAAAGGATTCATTTAATTTTTCCGTGAAGAATGGTTGTAATCTTTCTCCTAGTAATTCTAGCTTTGGGCGAACAGATTTTTTCATTTCTTCCATTCTTTCGTCTAAGCCAGGTATCGAAAAAACAGAAAAATCTTTTATATCAAAAGCTACTTGTTTCATAGTGTCCCTCCATACAGTGTTTTGTCTCTTATTCTAGCACACACCATGTACAATTGTGAAAAAGAGCCGCTTGAAAAAAAGTACAGTTCTCGAGCAAAATTGTTGCATAGATGATTTATCCCACATAATATAGTATAAAACAAAATAACTGAAAATTAAGTCAATTTTGATTTAGGATGAATGAAAACTCGGGAGGAGGCAAACGAGGATGAGACAAGTGATAAACGCTTTAAAACGAACAGATGCAGAGAAACGTATTCCAGTTTTGCGTTTAGAATTAGACTACGAGTTGGCTACCCTTTATGATGCAATCGTTGAGAACGATGAAAACAAAAAAGTTGAATGTAAACAGAAGCTTGAGGTGCTAAGACTTGAAATGATGCGCCTAGAAGCGTAATAATAGAAATAGAATCGGAATGAATTATGAATACGTACGAACCTTTAGTGAAAGGTTCGTTTTTTCTGTGACCAGTATAGGAGTGGTAAATGATGCAGGATGTGTGGAATATTATTGCTATTCAGGTGGAGCAGTGGATAAAAGAAGCAGGACAGATTATTCGTGATTCCCTGCAAAATCCTCTTACGATTGAAACGAAATCAAGCCCTTCAGACTTGGTAACAAATATGGATCGACAAATTGAACAATTTTTTATTTCACGAATTCACGACGCGTATCCATCCCACAAAATTTTAGGTGAAGAAGGATATGGTGACCAAGTAACATCTGTTGAAGGAACAATTTGGTTGATTGATCCAATTGATGGGACCATGAATTTTGTCCATCAAAAACGTAATTTTGCCATCTCCATTGGAATCTACCATAATGGGGTAGGGAAAATAGGATACATATACGATCCGGTATTTGATGAACTATACTATGGGGTGGAAGGAAAAGGTGCCTATTGTAATGGAATTCGTATTCCGAAATTACAAACGGGAACAATTGAAACAGGAATAATTGGAGTTAATGCTACTTGGCTTACAGAAAATGATTTTTTAGATCACAAGAAGATGGCAGCACTTGTGAATAAGGCAAGGGGTTCACGTTCTTATGGATGTGCAACGCTAGAAATGGTCTACGTAGCAACAGGAAAATTAGATGGTTACATAACACCTCGTTTGTCACCTTGGGATTATGGAGGCGGTGCTATTATTATCCGTGAGGTAGGGGGATGTATGACAACGTTTGATAAGAAGAATGTGAGTCTTGTTCATAAAAGTAGTGTAATCGTAGCAAGACCAGGGGTATACGAAGAATTGCTTCCGTTTCTACGATAAGAGACGCTCTATTCGCCATATATGACCGTAAGTAGTTTGTAATTAAAAACTGCTGCGGTTTTTTAATTTGAATAAAATAAAGTTGATAGATAGCGAAGACTATTGAAAAGAAAGACTTCTGTGCATGCACAGAAGTCTACATTATTATTGTTGTTGTTGTTTTCTAATTCTGGCTTTTGTTGCAAAACCTAACCCAAATGTACCTATCGTTCCAACGATACAAAGAATAATTCCGATAATACTTTGTTCAGCAATCATGATTCCAATCCCCATCATGAATGCAACTCCTATAATTGCAAATAATAACATACGTACTTGTAATTGTTTCATTTCATCATCCCTCCATCCTTAATTGTACTGTAAATGTTTGTGAAAAAACAACTAAATTTCCTATGCTCATCGTATTTCAATTGCAACCTATAGCTTTCGCTCTTATAATAGAGAAGGACTAAAAAGACTTTAGGAGTTGGATATGTTGAAAAAAAGAGAAGATTTACGTAATATCGCAATTATCGCCCACGTTGACCATGGGAAAACGACACTCGTCGATAAATTGCTTCGTCAAGCAGGAACGTTCCGCAGTAATGAACAAGTAGAGGAACGTGCAATGGATTCAAACGATATTGAGAGAGAGCGCGGAATTACAATTTTAGCGAAAAATACTGCTATTCACTACGAAAATACGCTCATTAACATATTGGATACACCAGGACATGCTGACTTTGGTGGAGAAGTAGAACGGATTATGAAAATGGTTGATGGCGTTCTTCTCGTTGTAGATGCATATGAAGGATGTATGCCTCAAACTCGTTTTGTACTAAAAAAAGCATTGGAACAAAATTTAACACCAATTGTAGTTGTGAATAAAATTGACCGTGATTTTGCTCGTCCAACTGAAGTTGTAGATGAAGTAATCGATTTATTTATCGAACTTGGTGCAAATGAAGAACAACTTGAATTCCCAGTTGTATTTGCATCAGCAATTAATGGAACAGCTAGTTTAGATCCAGATCCATCTAAACAAGAAGAAGATATGAAATCATTATTTAATACAATTGTGGAACATATTCCAGCCCCAATTGATAATAGTGATGAACCGCTTCAATTCCAAGTTGCACTTTTGGATTACAATGATTATGTAGGACGTATCGGAATCGGCCGTGTATTCCGCGGGACGATTAAGGTTGGCCAACAAGTTGCTCTCATGAAATTAGATGGCAGCGTAAAACAATTGCGTGTAACGAAAATCTTTGGTTTCTTTGGATTAAAACGTGAAGAAATTGAACAAGCAAAAGCAGGGGACCTAATCGCTGTATCTGGTATGGAAGACATCAATGTTGGGGAAACGGTATGTCCTTTTGAACACCAAGAGGCACTTCCTGTTTTACACATTGACGAACCAACTCTACAAATGACATTTGTTGTAAATAACAGCCCATTTGCTGGACGCGAAGGTAAGTTTATTACGTCTCGTAAAATTGAAGAACGTTTACGTTCACAATTAGAAACAGATGTAAGCTTACGCGTTGAAAATACAGATACTCCTGATGCTTGGATTGTATCTGGTCGTGGTGAGTTGCATCTTTCTATCTTGATTGAAAACATGCGTAGAGAAGGATTTGAACTTCAAGTATCTAAACCAACGGTTATCATTAAAGAAATTGATGGAGTACGTTGTGAACCGGTTGAACGCGTTCAAGTTGATGTTCCTGAAGAAAATACAGGAGCAGTTATCGAATCCATGGGAGAACGTAAAGGCGAAATGCTTGACATGGTTAACAATGGAAATGGACAAGTTCGTCTTACTTTCATGGTTCCTGCTCGTGGTTTAATTGGTTATACGACAGAATTTATGACGATGACACGTGGATACGGAATCATTAACCACACATTTGATAGCTATCAACCAATGCAAAAGGGTCAAGTTGGGGGACGTCGTCAAGGTGTTCTTGTTTCGATGGAAACAGGAAAATCAACAACATATGGTACGATGCAAGTAGAAGACCGTGGTACCATTTTCGTTGAACCAGGTACAGAAATTTATGAAGGTATGATTGTCGGCGAACATACACGTGAAAATGATTTAGCTGTTAATATTGTTAAAATGAAACAACAGACAAATGTTCGTTCTGCAAACAAAGACCAAACAAATGTTATTAAAAAGCCGCGCATTATGTCGCTTGAAGAGTCTCTAGAATATTTAAATGAAGATGAATATTTAGAAGTAACACCAGTATCCATCCGTCTACGTAAAAAGATTCTTGATAAAAATGAACGTGAAAAATCAGCTAAGAAAAAGAAATAATTAATAATAAAAAAAGTCTCCGCTTCGTGAAGCGGAGACTTTTTTTATAGAAATAAATTTGGACAAACCGATGTATATCACCTGATTTGAAATATTTAACATTTTTATAGACAGGGACTATCTAAGCACGGTACTATTAATACTACCATAAATAACTGTAAACTTTTCGAAATTTCGATTTAACGATTTATCCCAGCTTGGCAGTTTCATGACTCATTTGTTAACTATCAAACGTAATGACTAAACGTAGCTTTCACTTCAATTGGGCTCGTCACAATCAATTGGTGGTGGGTAGTCGACAAAGTATGTTTATGCATCGAATGGGAGGAGAAGAAACATGGATGCACAAGTACTGGAGAGTATGACATTATTTGCGAGAATGTATGATGTACAAGATCATCCTGTAAGTGGAATGTGGCTGTTGTATGGAACGATTAGCTTGTTATGTATCTTTGTGTATCGTCTAGGCTTTGCGCGTA
>NZ_JBXKMX010000311.1:0-45739 GCF_056992975.1 Ectobacillus sp.
ATTTTTTTTTGCCTTATATGTATTCGGTTTGCGTACATTTTTACTGTTTAGATAAAGAAATATACGCAGTTGTGAATGTAACAAAAAATTCACAAATTTTAAAGGTTGTGACTTTATGACAAGTAAATGGCCAATGTGGATTGATATTTTTTACTACGAAAAAGCTTCTGGACTAATCAGGAGATATGTAGGATGTATGAATAATGCCGTTATGATTCTTGAATCTATACATCGACTGGAACTAAGAGAAGAAAACATCGTTCAATGGATGGCTCATGATAAATTGCTACGAACAGATGAAATATCTCAGCTTTTTAGATTATACGAGAAACATAGAAAGGAGATTGAAAGTAAATATGAAAAACGGTAAACGATTAAGTAGAAAGCAAAAGTCTATAGTAAAACAAGTAAATTTAAATCCTGAAAACTGGCTTGTCACTAAAAATCCACCTGGAGAATTACATATCTTACATAAAAATAGTAACAAAACAAGGATCATACCATGTTAGACCTATACATTGCATTAGAGGATATGGATTTTGAATGGTCTAGATCAAAGATAGAAGAGGTACTTGAGTATTGGAATAAAGGCGATTCATTAGAAAAAATAGCTTATTTAGTGAAACGAGATATTGATGAGATTGCTTTATTAATTATGGATCTTGGAAACAAATTATTTAAGCCAAGAAGTAACGGTATTTATTCATCTAATCGTCTAACTAATTTTTCATCAAAAGAAATTCAAAAAAGGAAACGTTTTTTTCGAAATAAGTCTAGTTATTTAGTCTTTTCTAACTGCGGAAAAGAATTTTTTTGGAAAAGTCATGAGATTTTAACAGTCGAACTACTATGGAATACTGGTTTATCAGTTCAAGTGATAGCCAAAAGAATTAAAAGAAAAGCATTTGAAATTATCCTTTTAATTATGGATCGCTGCAAGAAACAATCGATATATCCAAGAAATCATGGATTAGGAGAACGTCATGTTGGATGAAATCGCTGATTTAACAAATAACCTAGAAACATTTAAGCAACTGCTTGAAGTACAAGATATTGAGGAAATAGATGGGTTTGTTCATAAATAGAAAGGAAGTCACCAGATGAAATGGGAAAAGGCAACTTTAGAACAATTACTTGTCATTCTTTATCATGAAGACTGCCCTTTTTATTTAAAAAAACAAGCATATGAAGATATATATAGGAGGATGTCAATACATGGATTACCAATTCAAACATTTACTTTCACAGCAAGCTGAACTTGATAAACAGATCATATCCAAAAAGAATTTACCAGAAGAGGACCGTCTTTTGAAAAAAGTAGTGGCATTTAATACAGAATTAGCCGAATTTGTAAATGAACTACCTGAATACTTTAAATTTTGGAGTAATAAGTCAAATGATTATAAAAAAGCCATTGTGGAATATGTAGATGGTCTTCATTTTATTTTGAGTATGGCCAATGACATTGGGTTTAAAAATTTGACATTAACACCATATGAAATAGCGGTCTATTCAAAAAAACACTTTATTAATCAAATGATTTATTTGTATTTTGTGTCTAGTAGATTAGCATCGATGAGAAAACCCATTTATATTGAAATGTTATTAGCTGCCTATATCGGATTAGGTAACTTAGTTGGATTTAAATGGGATGATGTCGTACAAGCCTATTTAGATAAGAATAAGGTGAATCATGAAAGACAAGAAAATAACTACTAATAAAGTAGGAAAAACAAGTCAATGTTCATGCTGCACAAGAGTATTCATTATAACCAATCAAGAACAAGTGAACTATTGCAGTACAAAATGTGAAAAGGAACATGATCTTTTTAGGCAGGTGATTCGATGAATCAGATCGATTATCAAAGACAAATTATCCGCGAAGAATATGTAAGCGAAAGCGAAATTCATCAAGCGGCAAAAGAAATCAAAATGGAAATGAAAAGGAGTGCTCCATATGGGGGAAACAGAAGGTCAAGAGTTACTGAACAAGCAAGAAGAGCAAATTCTATCTCTTCAACAAGAAAATAAAACCTTATCAAATGAATTACTTGAATTAAAACAATCCTATAAAGAATTAGATGAGTTAAATGAAAAAAATCAACAAGAACTACGTAAACGAATAGTAAAAGAAGTAGCTTATTCTAAAGCTCTTACTCATATTTTACATAATCACAAATTTACTATAGAAGAAATTGATCCAATCAGCGAGGCTTTGCTTGCATCGTTACAAGGATAAGGGGTGTCCATATGTCAGAAAAAGTAGATCAAGCGTATTTAGTTGTTGATGATAAAACGATCCATTTAAATCCACCAGAATCCGGTTTTGGAAAACAAGAAATCACCTGGGCAGATGGGAAAATAATCGCTTTTGATACAACAAGTAAAAATAAAGTAAGAAAGGGGAAATGTATATGACAGCGATCATGATTGGGATTCTTCCCATACTCATTTTAATATCATTACTTTCATTAGCTATTATTGCAGTCGATCAAAAAAAAGAAAAAAAGATGTATCAGTTAGAAATGGACCAATTTCGTAGAGAAATGGAAAAATTAAAAAAACAAGCACATATAGCTGAATTCAATGCGAAGGTTGCATCAAATATGGTGAATGTAGCTGGAGGAGAAATTTATAAGTTTAGAAATAATATCACATTTGTCGAAAGTGCGATTCGAAAATCGGTTCGAAAGAAAAAAATTCGTTCAAAAAAGAGAAAAAAATAAGCTTCATTATTCATGATTTTATGCACATCGTTCAAACTAATAACAACTTCCTTAAAAAGGTAAATGTTGATGTATCAACGATTTGAAGAGAATGCATAAAAGACAATAAATTTATCATTTGTAAACACCTTGATATAAATGGGTTTGTTGATAAATTAACTGCCGAAAATGTCTATTATGTAAACTAGTAATGTATAAGAGTGTATACAATATTCATATTTATTTTGTCAAATCGAATGGAGGATTCGTAATGAAGGGAACTGGAGTTGTAAGAAAATTAGATGATTTAGGACGTGTTGTAATACCTGTAGAAATTCGAAGGAATAACGGGTGGAGCGAAAATCAACCACTTGAAGTTTTGGTAGAAGAAGACAAAGTCATTTTAAAAGCTTTTAAATCTTCAGAGTTTAGTAACCATAAAACAAATGCTGTAAACAATCTAAACGAAGTATTAAAAAATGCCTCTGAAACAGATCGCAAGTTGATTCGAGAAGCGTTGCAATTTTTAGAAGAGTGGAAATAGCAAACAGAATCAGGTGTTTTAAATACCTGGTTCCTAATAAGCAGAGGATGAGTGACACTATACAGTTCACATGTTCTTTCCCCCTGAACCATCCTCTGTTTATTAGGAATTTTTAAATAAGAAAGGAGATTACACAATGGGAGCTGTCATTCAATATATGAATCAAAATGGAAAAAGTTTTGAAAGATCCTGGTGTAATAGAAATAATTTAAAGTTCAACGCTTTAGTAAAGTGTTTTGTCCAGTATCAAGGAGAACATAAGATTCATATTATTGAAAAACCGTCTACAAGACAAGCTACATTTTACGAATGTTGTAGATTTGCTGAAAAAATAAAAAGTGAATATGGCGATAATTTAAAACAGTTAATCATCTGGAATTTAGATGAACTTAAATCGAAATCAAATTGGTTTTAAACGAAAGAAATTTAATGGTTAGGAGGTATTAGTAATGCAAGGAGTTTGTATTGATCCCTGGCAGTCATTAATGATACAGAAAGATCAAAAATATTATTTATTCGAGCATGGACCGAATAATTATTTAGTTAGCAAATTTAATAAGAAAAGTTCCCATTTCGGAAGCTTTCAACGGAAATATTTTAAATTAATTCAAGAGAATAAAGAAGAATGGCCAGATGAACCAGATTGTTCAAATGGTTTTTATGAGTTAGATCCTGATAAGACATATAAGGCACGTTTAATCTGGAGGAAACCCGGTTATAAAATGACTGAATTAGGATTTTATTATATAAAACCTAAAAAAACTCATTGTTATTTTTGGCATGATCCACAGATGGAACATGCTGGAGGTTGTTATCCATTACATTGGTTTTGTGATTTTATTGAATACACACATGCGGAAATATGTGAGGAACAAGTGATTAAAGAACAATATCATCAAGAATTGCCACCAGATGATTGGCAGCAATTAAATTTGTTTGATTTTTAAGTACATATTCGACACAGAAAGTGTAGCAAAGGAAGAAGGTTTTTTCTTGAAGAACCATATCATATTTTTCAGTGGCGGGAAGTCCTCCTTTTCTGTTGCTGATTGGGTAAAGAATAACTATCCAGATGATAATATCGTCCTCTATTTCACTGATACGCTTTGGGAAGATGAGGATCTATATAGATTCATTTACGAAGCAAGCGACAAATTAGAATTACCTTTGCTTTATCACAGCCGGGGGATCACGCCGCCACAGTTAATGGTCCTACAAAGATTTATGGCTAATAGTAGAGTGGGAACGTGCAGCAAAGAACTGAAAATGAAGGTATCTGCCGATTACTTGAAAAAAGGTATCGTTCCAGAGATTGAAAAGTGGTACAACAAGGAATTTTTAAAGAGTGAGAGTTTTATAGAAGGAGCGACACTGTATTTTGGAATAGGATTCGAGGAAATGCATCGGGAAGGACCAATAAGAGCAAATTGGAAGCAGTTTGATGTATGTATGCCTCATATCGAAAACATTATTGATAACGATGAAATTCTAAAGAAATACAATATTAGACAACCAAGGTTGTACGACATGCAATTCGCTCATAACAACTGCAAGGGTAGATGTGTAAAGGCTGGGCAAGGCCATTTTAAAAATTTGCTGATGAAGGATGAAAAAACTTATCTTCAATTGATGGAGCAAGAAATTGTAATAAGTGACTATATCAGATATACGAAACAGCCTGCTATTAAAAGTGGGAAATCAAAGGATTACATGTTTAAAGATGTTTATGAGTTTATCTCCACTGGAAAGAAATCAGACAAGATAAAAAATATACTTGAAGGTCACAAATATTTAAAAAATGCTCGATTTGGAGAAGACAAGAATGGAAATGACATTAAAAAACCATACACTTTCATGAAAACTAAATCGCTAGTGGAATTAGAAAGAGATCCTATCCAGTGTGATATATGGGACATTGGTGGTTGTGGGTGCTATGTCGATTATGAAGATGCATTTTCCATGGGTTGAATGTTCATGTTTGGATCCTGAATAATGTCTGTGGATCCGTTTGATTATTCGTATTTTATAAATGACACATTATGTTTAGGAAGGGATGGATTTCGATGATTGCTAAATGTATAGATAATAGTCATACATGGAGAAATGTTCTTACAATAGACAAAGAATATGATGTTATAGAGTTATATAATGACCCGAATGCAGGATATAAGATGATAAAAATCAAATGTGATGATGAGGAAATTAGACCTTATAGAGCAAATAGATTTATTTTAGGCTGATGCACATTACGAAGATTTAGCGCAATAAGAAAGAAGGAGAGTTAATGGATAATCGCATGATAGATCGGATGATTGCTGAAAAACTGATGGGATGGGAATATGAAGAAGACCGTTATGGTGCAGGATGGAAAAATGATAGAGGTTTATATTCTCATAGAGTTAATTGTTGGAATCCTTCAACTCGTATTGAGCAGGCTCAAGAAGTCATTAATAAACTTTGTTATGAAAAAGTTGAAACGGGATTTAAACTAGAACTTTTTTATAAAGGATATTGGGCCACTTTTAATATCAATGGAAAAGAATACTTTAGTGGTCAACAAATTTCAGATTCTTTGGCAATATGTATAGCTGCATTGAAGTCAGTAGGTATAGATTATGCCAGATAAAATAAGAGAGAAGGTCGAGAAGTGATAGTTGAGTATAAAGGTCAAAGATATTCAGTTATTGGCGAATCTGAAACAGTTTATATAGCCACTGAACCATTTTTTGAGGTAGATGGAGACACTATTCATATCCCTAAAGAAGAAGCAAAAATTATCAAGTAGTAGAAAGGGCATGTAGAAGGAGTAAATCATGAAGGAATTATTCGAAACATATAATAGACATGCTTTAAAACTAGGACTAAGAATGGAGATTTATCATTCGAGCATTGTTGATTGGAGAATAACGATAGAGCAGAAAGAAATTAGATTAAAGCAGGATTCTGTAATTGTCGATGTACAGAATTGTGATTATGAATATGTTTTAGCAAAAGCTCAAGTTGAACTGAAAGAATGGCTATCCAAAAATAATGGCGGTTACTGAATATTACGTTACAAAAATGAAGGAGGTAAACGATGGCAAAGATAATTATTAATACTGAGTTTGCGAAGTCTGTTGAAAGATTGTTGAGTAAAGGGAAAGACCCTTTGTATGAATATTCGTGTTATGAGTGTGGTGCAGAGTATGTTACTGAAGATCGAGATCTTATATATTGCAACTCCGAGAAGTGTTTAGATAAAGATCATCGTTTACATGGACCATATCTATTTGAACAATGATTCATATTCCGACCATTAACAGTACATTGAAAGGATGACAAAAATGGAGAAAATGAAATTCCATTGGGAAAAAGGAGAAAAGTCAGGTCACTTTACTGTTACAGCTTGTAGTATTGACAAGTGTATTGAAATAGCCAAAGAAGAGATAGAAAAAGATGGTGGAGAAATGGTTGATTGGTATTCAATTTAATTCGTAGTTTGTTAAAACTTTGATATAGGAAGGAACATGAATTTTGAAGCAGATTGAAGTTATGGTTTCACCAGACGCAGAGGAATTCTATTTAGCGTGCAGCACTGGTTGGGCAAAGGTAGTAGGTCACTTAATTGAAGTTGGAGAATTACAATTTAGTGCTGTTCCAATAAAAGACTTTATACGAGTCTCAGAAGTTGAATCAGGTGCAAAACTATTAGATATACCTGTACCCGAAACAATTGAAAGTTATGAGGAAACATTAATGTTTCTAGAAATAAATGTATCGGCAAATATCGTAATGTTGATTGAGAAAGCTGGTATTGAAAAAGTACAAAATAAAATTAATCTCATGAAGAAAACTGTTTTTGATAAATTTGGGCAGAAACCTACCGGTCAAAAAATTAATACAGAATGGATTAAAGCAGACGTAAGTGATGTATTGAATTAATATACATCACATTAGAAGGGAGTAAAAGGATGGCTAATACAGATGGTATGACAAAGAAGTTTACAGTGATCAAGGATAGTGATATATGGAATGCCAATGCTGTCGCTAGAACTCAACTAGAATGTGCTTTAGATTCTATCAAAGCAGATAGGAAAAGGAAGGCAAGAAAGAAAATACTTACCTTGTAATCAATATAGACGAGCCTTATGCAAATGAAGTTATTAAAATAATGAAACAGCATGGTCACTGGGGTTAAACTAATGCAAATATATATTGGAAAAGGTCGTTGTGCTTATTGTTTACAGAATAAAAAAGTTGTGAAGATTGGCAGTTATGATGCAAAACAAGCACTATGTAGAAAATGCTTAAAGGATCTTTCTGAAGATAAAGATCTTAAATGATAGTGTTGTGTTCCGTAGAAATAACTAAGTAAGAGGCGATTTAAAACTATGCTAAAAGACACTAATTATTATGTGTGTCCAAAATGTAAATCTCGTTCAGGAGACACAATGATACCAACTGGAAGACTATACGGAAACTATACTGAGTATCATTTGAATGAAGAATGTAAATGCAGAAAATGTAGTTGGATTGGTACATTTACTAATATGGATAAAGAAAAAGATTCATAAAGTTTAATACGTAATATGAGGAATGATATAAGGAGATGTAGATTTTAAAATAAACAAAGAGGATTTTGCATATTGTGAAAGCAAACGTCAAAACGAACAAATAATTCGTTCTATTGTCGTAACTTGCGAAATATCATATAGCATACATACAATGCTATGATTTTATATCATCCTATAAATCGGTGAAATCATAGCAGACAACACCTAAAAAAGAAGAAGATTCATGCCATATTTTAATAGATTAGGAGAACATATAGGATGGAATTACAAAATGCTTTAACATTCGCTACACCAAAAGGTTTATCGTTAGAAGATATGTCAAAGGTACAAAATCAATTAATCGGTGAATTTGATTGGTTAGCGCCTCGCGATTTAACCGTACAAAATATCATTCAATCCGAAAAGGATGGAACCATTACATTTCTATATGGGGATGAACCATATGAACAAATCGTTTGTATCACGTTTGATAAAAATGGGGAAAATCTGTTTGTTCATTCGAACGACGCAGATGTAGCCATTGATATCTATAAATCATTATGTGAACTCGAATGGGGATGGGTGGAGATCTAATGCATGCAGCTATCAAACCAAGAAAAATGAGGCCAACGATTGTCAGTCGTCGGAGAAAAGAAGAAGCTGAGAAAGCCATTGATGAACTACTGATGAGAGGATTTATCGTAATGTATCCCTTAACACGTTGCACAAATGGGTGTTATGTCGCCAAGTTAAAACGAAATGAATCCATTACTGAAAGTAATCAAACCGATCATTCTTCATGAAACAAATAGTTAATGCGCCTGAGCGCGTTATAGCGACATGCTACCGAATCAAACAAAATACGAATTGTCTGGCCAGACCTGGAGGACATCATTTGGAAACGGAAATCCCGTTCAAATGATGTCCTCTTTTTTTATGCCAAGGAGGAGTTTATATGTCCAATCAACCATCTAATCAACGAAAAATGAAGCATGTCATCAAATGGACCGTTCATCCTATGCGAAGAGATAAACGAACAGGAGCCACGCGTCCTGTACCAATGGATTCCTATACAAAATATGCATTCGATGAAATCGAAAGACAGTTCAAAAAATGAGGAGCTTAAAGTACTCACTTACATGTTCTTTATAAAGAAATTCAGCTAGGAGGTGACTTGTTTTGTCCATTTATGAAGCCGCAACATCCATCGAAGACTTACTGATCCAATACAAGGATACACTGAAAGATACAAAGAAAATCATCGCTTCTTTAGAAAAAGAAATCGAACCTTACAAACGGATCTATGATGATACGGATCAACCGAAAGAAAGTAGAATGCAAGCAAAAGAAGAGGCCACTCCTCTTCTACATGACAAAACAATCTATGCCAGTATGAAAAATGAAATCGAATTTGCGATGGAGTGGATGAAAACAGGTCACTGTCCGAACCACACAAGAGGCATCGAGAGACGGGCTTCTTATGAAAAAGAAAAACCATTCGATCCTTTAGTCATGCAGAAGTTTTTTAGAAGTGAAGAGAATACATACGAATGGGACCGGGAACCGAAGCAACAGGTCATCGGAACCTATGATAAAACGATGGTAAAGGAAGTCTTATCTGTCTTAACGGACCGGGAAAAAGAAGCCTATCTCTTATCAAGAGGTCATGCATTTACCCAACGGAAAGTGGCGGATATGATGGGCGTCACGCGTGATAGCATCAAAACGATGTTAAAACGAGCTGAGAAGAAAATCGGAAAGAAGGTTGTGCAGCTGAAAGAAAGGAGTGGGGCCTGATGGAATATGTTCAACCGATTCGAGATATGGAAACCGTTGAGAAAATGAAAGCGTATCTGAAAGAAAAGAATGAACGGGATTATGTCATGTTCATGGTGGGGATTAACACAGGCTTACGAATCTCCGATATTTTAGATTTAAAAGTAGGGGATGTGAAAGGAGACTACATTCGAAGAAAAGAAATCAAGACAGGAAAAGGAAGAAGAACACCGATTAATAAGAGTTTACGAAAGGCACTTGATCCGTATATCAAAGGAAAAGACGACGAGGACTACTTAATCAAAAGCCGGCAAAAGAATCAAGAAGGACTGGTGAAAAGTATTAATCGAACGACGGCCTACCGGATTGTGAAAGAAGCAGCACTTCATGCTGGATTTAAAGATAATTGCGGGACTCATACGATGCGAAAAACATTCGGCTACATGCATTATCAACAAGAAGGGAACCTAGCAGCCTTACAGAAAATTTTCAATCATGACAATGAACTCGTGACGATGACCTACATTGGACTCGAGGATGACTACTTAGATAAAACAATTATGGGACTGAATCTCTAACCCCATTGCGTTTTATCTTTTTTTATTCACAAATCTCTTTAGTGCAACACAATCTTTCGATTGTTCACTCATGAATAAAATATTTTTAAAAACCAGTGATAGCAAGGGATGAAGAGGCGTAAACGACTGCAACACTATTCTAAGATATGATGCACTGAAAAATATCTGTCCCCCAAATGCCCCTAATAAGTGAAAGAGTAAAATGTAAACATTTATATAAAAGTGGGTTGAAGCCTTGATACAGATGGGTTTTCACCACTTTTTTAACAGTTGGAATAATCAGGGAAAAACAATGGGTCCTCCTGGCGATTTGAAAAGCCTACGGGTGCATACGACCCCAAAAAGCGTCCAGTTTCTGGGCGCAAAAGCCGATTGCGGATTCAGGAGCCAAGCCTCTTGGGAAATAATTTCAAAAGGAGGGGTGGAGCCTTGACACAAAAGGATTCTGAAAATGAAAAATACATTATCACAACAAGCGAAATGTGCGAAATCCTTGGGTTAAAATCCAGAAGAATTCAGCAATTAGCGAACGAAAAAGCGCTTGTGAAAGTTGGATTTGGTAAATTTCACCTTCCTGCCTCGATTTCTGCTTATATCGAGTATCAAGTGAATAAGGTGAAGCCGACAGGAGAAGAAATTGACAATGGAGTGGAAACGGCGCTTTGGACTCGGGCCAGAAAAGAAAAAACCCAGCTGGAAGTCCAGATTATTAAAGGAGAATTACACCGATCAAGCGATGTCGAGCGTGTCATGAATGATATGTTAGGGGGATTTCGGGCGAAATTATTGTCGCTTCCAACGAAACTTGCCCCAAAAATCGTCGGGCAAACCGAGATTCCGGCGGTCAAAGACCTCTTAAAAGAAGCGATTTATGAAGCGATGAATGAATTATCCGATTATGATCCTCAAGTTTTCTATGATTATAGTACGGATAAAATGTTCTTAGAAGAAGAGGTCGAAATAGAAGGAAATCAAGCGCATCATGAACGGAAATAATCCGAAAAAGGACACGATTTCTCTTTTTACACGCTTGGCAAAAGACATTTTATCGCCGCCTCCTGATTTAACGGTAGCCGAATGGGCGGATTCTTACCGGAAACTATCGAGCGAATCGAGTGCAGAACCGGGTCAATGGAATACAGACCGGGCTCCTTATCAACGAGAGATTATGAATGCCATTACAGACCCGAAGTATGAGGACATTGTCATCATGGCCAGTGCCCAGGTCGGGAAAAGTGAATTGATTTTGAATGCGGTCGGATATCATATTGATTTTGACCCGGCTCCGATGTTAATCATTCAACCAACCGAGCAAAAGGCAAAAGATTTTTCAAAAGAACGGTTAGCACCGATGATTCGAGATACACCGAACCTACGAAATAAAGTAGCGGATTCGAAAACGAGAGACGGGGGAAACACCACCTTACAAAAAACCTTCCCGGGTGGATATGTCGCACTTGGTGGAGCAAATGCCCCGAGCGGTCTTGCTTCTCGTCCGATTCGGATTCTGCTTGCGGATGAAATCGACCGATTCCCGGCGAGTGCTGGAAGTGAAGGGGACCCGTTAGATCTCGCCGAAAAACGGACGAACAACTTTTATAATCGGAAAAAGATTAAAGTATCGACTCCAACCAATAAAGGAAGTTCACGGATTGAAGCCGAGTTTTTATTGAGTACAAAAGAATATTATCACTTGCCTTGCCCGAATTGCGGAGAGTATCAGCCGTTACGCTGGGAACAGATTGACTTTGAAAGTGAGTGTCATCGATGCCGAGAGTGTGGGATGCTTCATAATGAGTATCAGTGGAAAAACCAAAAGGGAAAATGGGTAGCAGAAGACCCGGACGCGTCGATTCGAGGATTTCATTTAAATGAATTGTTAAGTCCTTGGCGGAAATGGCGAGAAATTATTGAGGCGTTTAAAAAAGCCAAAATAAAAGGAAACGAAGCCATGAAAGTATGGGTGAATACCTCTCTTGGCGAAACATGGGAAGAAGAAGGGCAAGAGCTGGACCAAGATGATTTATTTAATCGCCGGGAAGAGTATGAAGCGGATGTACCCGAACCCGTCAAACTCTTAACAGCTGCCGTCGATGTGCAGGATGATCGCTTTGAAATTGAAGTAGTTGGATGGGGCGCTGGAAAAGAATCATGGGGCATCGAATACCATCAACTATACGGGGACTTGAAACAGCAAAAGATATGGGAAGAGCTGGATGAGTATTTGTCTCGCACATGGGAAAAAGAAGACGGCCGTAAGTTTGGAATTGCTTGTACCTGTATGGATAGTGGCGGTCACTTTACACAAGAAGTCTACCAGTTTACGAAACCAAGAGAAGCCCGTCGCATTTATGCGATTAAAGGGAAATCTGTTCAAATGGGCGAATATGTGCCTCTGATTGCTGGATATATCAGACCGAAACCAAGTAAAACGCTTCTCATTCATTTAGGCGTCAATGATGGGAAATCTCGGGTCATGTCGAATCTACAATTAGTCGATTTTGGTCCGAACTACTGTCATTTCCCGGAAGGACGTGGGTATGGTCCCAAATATTTTGAAGGGTTAACCGCCGAACGACTCGAGACAAGGTATTCAAAAGGGGTACCGTATCAAGTATGGAAAAAGATTCGGGCCCGAAACGAACCACTCGATTTACGGGTGTATAATACGGCAGCGCTTGAGATTTTAAACCCGAATCTCGAAAAAGAATATACGCTTATCCCGAAACGAAAGGTCCGAAAACGAAAAGTAGCCTCGAAAGGAGTGAGTAAATGAATGGGATTACATTAGAACGAGCAAACATTCACTTAAATGCTTGGCTCGATGCGGAGCTTGCGGTGACAACCGGGCAAAGCTACAGCCTCGGGACGAGGCAACTTACACGAGCGAATCTAACGGAAATTAGTAAACAAATCACGTTTTGGCGAAATGAAGTAGCAAAGTTAAGTGGGAATAGTCGAAAGAGAGTCATGCGCTATGTGCCACGCGACTTATAGAGGTGAAAATGGATGAATATTTTGGACAAAATGGTGGAAGCCGTGTCACCGAACCTGGCATTGAAGCGTTCCGTTGCCAGGCAACGATTGAAAGTGCTCAATCAAGGGTACGGGGACCACGGAGCGAACACAAAGAAAAAAAGTACAATTGGCTGGCAAAGTCTTTCCGGTTCGGCGCTTGAGGATATTGAGTACAACATCCCGAAATTGCGTGAACGTTCTCGTGATTTGTATATGGGATCACCTCTTGCGACAGGTTCCCTAAAAACCATGCGAACGAACGTGATTGGGTCCGGGTTAAAGCTCAATGCCCAAATCGACTATGAATATTTAGGGATGACCTTAGAAGAAGCCGATCTTTGGGAAACAAAAGTCGAAAGAGAATTTTCCCTATGGGCCGAATCCATCACATGCGATGCACAAAGGATGAACAATTTTTATGAACTGCAGCAATTAGCCTTTTTATCTTGGTTGATGAGTGGGGATTGTTTTGTTTTATTACCGGTTATCCAACGAGTGGGCATGCCCTATGATTTACGGGTTCAAGTGATTGAAGCAGATCGTATTTGTAATCCAGATACCTACATTCATTCGTATGATCATAAGATCGTGAATGGAGTCGAAATCAATACAAGAGGCGAAATCATCGCCTATCATATTGCCCAAAACCATCCTCATTCGCTCTCCCACCAGAAAAATACCTGGACACGGGTTGAAAAGTTTGGAGCGAAAACAGGAAGACCGAATGTGATTCATTTAATGGAATCCGAACGACCGGAACAACGGAGAGGCGTTCCCATTTTAGCGCCTGTTGTCGAAAGTTTAAAACAATTATCTCGTTATACGGATGCAGAACTGATGGCAGCGGTGATTTCAGGGATGTATACCGTATTTGTCACAACCGAATCCAAGGATAAAAACGATGGATTTGGGATGGGCCTTCCTGATGAGGAATTAGTAGATGAAGAAGATGATACCTCTTTAGAAATCGGGAACGGATCTGTTTTATTTTTAGGAGAAAATGAAAAAATCCAAGAGTCAAACCCCGGTCGACCGAATACCGCGTTTGATGGATTTGTCACAAGCATTTGCCGACAAATTGGGGCAGCCATTGAAATTCCTTATGAATTGTTGTTAAAAAACTTCACTTCTTCTTATTCGGCGAGCCGAGGCGCACTACTGGAAGCATGGAAAATGTTCCGAATGAGACGGAATTGGATGGCAAATGATTTCTGTCAGCCAATTTATGAAGAATTTTTAGCGGAAGGGATAGCGAAAGGACGAATTTCAGCCCCTGGTTTTTTCTCGGACCCACTCGCACGAAAAGCTTACTGTACAGCGGAGTGGAATGGACCGTCTCAAGGTCAAATTGACCCATTAAAAGAAGTGAATGCAGCAGAAAAACGGGTTGCTAATGGATTTAGTACACGAGCAAGAGAAACGGTCGAACTAACAGGTGGTGATTTTTATAAAAATCATCGTCAACGAGTGGTCGAAGAACAGTTGCGAAGAGAAGGCGGTGTCATTGAGGATGGAAATCCAGTCCTACCCGTTGAACCACAAGAACCGATTGATCCAATAGAAGATTGAGGGGAGGTGAGAAGATGAAAATTAACATTAAAGGACCGATTATTTCGAATAGCGAGCAATGGATCTATGATTGGTTTGGTATTGATGCCACGAGTCCAGGGAAAGTCATCCAATTGTTAGATGAAGCAAAAAATAAAGATATCGAAGTCGACATTAATAGTGGCGGCGGCTCTGTATTTGATGCTTCTGAAATTTATACGGCGTTAAAAGAGTATAAAGGATTTGTAACAGGGAAAATCGTCGGAATTGCGGCAAGTGCAGCCTCTGTTATTGCAATGGCATCAGACAAATTATTGATGTCTCCGACAGGACAAATGATGGTTCATAATGCGTCCACTACCTCGCAAGGCGATTATCGTGATATGGATAAAACATCATCCTTTTTACAAAACGTCAATCAAACGATTGCGAATGCCTACAGTATGAAAAGTGGAAAGCCCTATACGGAATTATTGGACATGATGGATGAAGAAACCTGGATGACACCACAGCAAGCCTTACAGTATAACCTGATTGATGAAGTCATGTTTGAAAACCAAGCACCAGGCATCACGGCCAGCACGAATCAAATCATGTTGCCGCAAGAAGTCATTGATAAAGTGCGGAATGAAATGGGCAGACAGTCGATGCCGATGGCTGTAAACCAAGTGAATCCCCAAAAGGAGGCGGAAAAACCGATGAATTTGGAAGAATTAAAAAACAATCACCCTGATTTATATGAGCAAGTGAAAAACGAAGGCTATCAAGCCGGAGTCAAAGCGGAAAATAGCCGCATTAAAGCCGTTGAAGATGTAGCCATTACAGGATATGAAGAATTAGTGAATAAAACGAAATTTGAAACGATGGATTCAGCTGAAACACTCGCGATGAACATCATCAAAGCACAAAAAGAGCAAGGACAAACTTTTTTAAATCAGCGAGCTGAAGATGCCGGGACGCTTGATAATGTAGAAGGAAGCGCAGCGCCTGAAAATGGCGGAGAAGATGATGCGGCAAAAGCAGAAAACACAGGAAAAAGCATTGCGGGCTTTATTAACAAAATGCGAGGAGGTCATCAATAATGCCAGAACAATTAGTAACGACACAAGGAACTTTTACAGGTGACAATTTATTCGCTGGAGTCGTACAAAACGTTGTAACGGACGCGATTACAGTAAAAATGGGTGCTTCTTACGTGAGAGGGTCTGTTATAGCACTAGATGCAGCAGGAAAGGCGGTTCTAGTTGATTCGGCATCTGTTACAGAATCGATTAAAAAACCATATGGTATTTTAACAGATGATGTCGATACAACGGCTGCTGATGTGATGTCTACTGTTTATCTTACAGGAGAATTCAACGAGGATGAATTGACATTCGGTGGAACAGATACAAAGGCTACTCATAAAGTGGCATTACGTGAAATCGGCATTTTTCTAAAATCAAACCAAAAAGCCTAGGAGGAAACTAGACCATGACAATTAATTTATATGATACTAGAACACTATTAGCGGCTATTGAGTCTATGATGCCCGTACGAACTTATTTAAAAGATACCTTTTTTCCAGTACCTCAAACATTTACAACCAAACATGTAGATGTAGAGTATCGTAAAGGTCGCAGAAAAATGGCTCCATTTGTCTCCCCACGACTTGCTGGGAAAGTGGAAGACCGCCAAGGATTTACAACAAAAACATTTGAGCCAGCTGTTGTGAAGCCATTACGTATTTTAACAGGTGATGATATTAACAAGCGATCATTTGGGGAAAATATCTATTCTACGAAGAGTCCTAGTGACCGTGCCATTGAAATGGTAGCAAAAGACTTAATGGAAATGGATGAGGAAATTACTCGCCGTGAAGAATGGATGGCCTCTCAAATTCTATTCACTGGGAAGGTAGATATTATTGGTGATGGAGTAGATCAACAGCTTGATTTTGGTTTTACCAATAAGGAAACATTAAGCGGTACCGATTTATGGTCGGATACAACGAATAGTGACCCGATCGCTGACTTAAAACAATGGCGTTTAGCTATTATTCAAAAGTCAGGCGTGACACCAGATGTCGCGATTTTTGCATCCGATGTCATCGATGCCTTTACGAATCATCCAGCTGTACAAAAAGTCATGGATAACAACCGAATTATTTTAGGTAAAATTGAACCTCGTACTCTTCCAAATGGAGTCACATTCATCGGTTCTATTTCTTCTCTAGGTTTAGATATTTATAGTTACGATGAATGGTATTTTGACGAAATTACGCAAACAGAAAAACCAATGGTGCCAGCTGGTAACATTATGATTGGTTCTACTCGTGCTCGTTCTTCTATGTTGTACGGGGCTGTGACGTTAACGGATATCAGAACAAGTGGTTTTATGACGTATGAAGGGGCTCGTATTCCTGACTCATGGATTGAAAAAAGCCCAGCTTCCAGGTTCATTCAATTACACAGTAAACCACTTCCAGTTCCGCATGAAGTCGATTCTTGGTATGTAGCAAAAGTGCTTTAAGGGGTGATGAAACGTGGCTATTAAATTAAAAGGGAATGTCCGACATAATAGAACACTCTATCGTGCTGGGGACATCATCGAAAAAGTGAAAAAAGAAGAAGCACAGCGTCTCGTTGATTTAGGAGTCGCTTTTTTTGTTGGAAATATACCGGATTCAAAAGTGGAACCGGATGATTCAGAAGAGAATTCAGCCAATCTTTCCCCACTCGATGAGGAAGACCCAGCTACACTTTTAGATGAAAGCTTTTCTTATGAGGAGTTAAAAGAAACAGCAGCAGCGGTTGGCATGGAATTCAAAGGCAACATTGGAAAGAAAGGTTTAATCGCGCTGATCATCGAACAAAACAAGATCGATTTGTTTTTTGAAGATGAGGAATAAAACATGCCTAAGCTGAATGAGTATTTTACATCAGACTTAGACAATACGTTCTTTAATTCAGGAGAATTCGCAACAGAAGAGACAATCGATGGAGTGCCCATGCTTGTTGTTATCGATGATGATCAATTGCAAAGGTACAATTTAAAAAATGGTGGAGAAGGGCTTGCACAAGGCGAGCTTCTTTTTCATGTCCAGACATCCAATTTTACGGAACTACCATTCGTCGAGAAGCGGTTGCTGTTTAATAGCGATATTTATGAAATTATTCACCTTTCAGAAAATGAAGGCATGTACACCATTACGCTGGCGAGGTACTACACATGAAAGAAGATCTAGTCAGTTTAGATGAAAAACTATTAAAAGAAGTCCAAGACAAGCTTGGTTCTTTTTCTAAAAAAGCGCCGAATGTACTAGTGAGTGCTCTGAATCGGACCGTGACCAATGTAGCCTCTAATGTAAGCAAGGAAGTAAGAAAAGAGTATACCATCAAAGCGGCAGATATTAAGAGCACATTAACGAAGACCAAAGCAAGTCGTTCGAATCTAAGCGCGGTTGTACAGTCACAAGGCGAGTTACTTCCACTGGATAAGTTCAAAGTTTCACCTCGAACGGTACAGCCGAATAGAAAAAAAGCAATCAAAGTAGGCATCAAGAAAACCGGATTAAAACCCATTTTGCATGCATTTGTGGCAGATGTGAACGGAATAAAAGTATTTGAAAGGAAAGGTAAATCACGTTTACCCGTCCGAAAATTGTTTGGTCCATCCATACCTCAGATGTTAAAAAATGAAGAAGTGCGAAATCGCATCAATCAAGAAAGCTCTGATACCTTTTATCGCCGTTTAGATCATGAAATTAATCGGATTCTTGAAAAAGGAAGTGCTTCATCGTGATTCCTATTCCATTACAAGAGGCCTTAGAATCCAAATTGAAAGAACTATTCACCAGTAGGGAATTTAAAAATCCACTAGGTGGAGAAAATGTAGCTTTGAATATATATAATCAAAGCTTGCCAAAACGAAGTAAAAATGAAATTAGTTTGTATCCATACGTCATTATTAAGCTATCTGAAGGTGAACAAGTAACCTCTACTTCTCCTGATGTGGTCAAAATCATGTTCATTATAGGGGTATTTGATAATGACAACGAGAATCAGGGACATCGTGAAGTGACGAAAATCATGAATCGAATAGCTGAAAATCTCAAGAAACATCCATTGGTTGATAGGGAATACGATTTGATTTATCCATTCCGGTGGGTAATTCATGATGAAGACACGAGCCCCTATTATTTTGGTGGAATTGAAACGATGTGGAATGCTGCTACATTCTCTCGTGAAGATGTGGAGGATTTAATATGAGCGAAACAACGACTAATCGAACAATAAAAGCAACTAAAACGCAAAAAACAGTAGAAAAACAAACGGTGATGTATGTGGGTGCCAGTTTAAATAACGGAAGACTTCACCAATTTTCGGTATTTAATAACGGGTTCCCTGCTTTCCTAACCGAAGATATTGAAAAATGTCCGGCCATTAAGGCACTGATGGTTCCTATTTTAGAATCTGGTGAAGCTAGGCAACGATTATCGCAGCAAGGAACTGCAGAACATACTTTAAACTCACAAATCATTCAATACGTAAGGAGTGAAAATTAATGCCATATGAACACGGGATTACGATTCAAGAGAACGCAACATCCGTCACACCTCCTATAAAAACAAGTGCTGGAGTACAGGTCGTAGTAGGTACAGCTCCTATTCATTTATCACAAGATCCAACGGCTGCCGTTAATAAACCGATTTTGGCTTTTACGTATGATGAAGTAGTTAAAAAGTTAGGAGATAGCGATGATTTTGCCAAGTATACACTTTGTGAATCCATCTATGCCTCTTTTAAACTATTTAAAGTGGCTCCAGTTATTTTTATTAACGTACTGGACCCGGCTATTCATAAAACAGCTGTACCAGATGCTACTGTATCCTTATCAAATGGAGACGGAATGATAGATGCAGAAGGCGTATTGCTTAATACCGTAGTGGTGAAAAGTACAGATGGAATCACAACTTATGTAAAAAATACAGATTATACGATTGCATTTAATACCAATGGAAAACCTGTCATTTCTGTTGTATCAACAGGAGCTATTACGGCTGGAACAGCAAGTGTAAAAGTCACATATGACAAATTAAATCCGAGCGCCGTAACGGAAACTGATATCATCGGTGGATATGACGCAGCAACTGGAAAGTATACAGGTATTGAACTTGTTCGCCAAGTATTTCCTATGTTTAATCTAATTCCAGGGCTTATTTTGGCTCCTGGTTGGAGTCATATCCCAGAAGTGGGCCTTGCTATTGATGCGAAAAGCAGAAAAATTAATGGAAGCTTCAATTGCATGAACATTTTAGACGTGGATACAAGCACAGTAAAAAAATACGAAGATGTATCAGTGTGGAAGTCTACCAATAGCTACACAAGTGAAAAAAGTGTGGTTTTATGGCCTAAAGTAAAAATTGGAGAAAAGGTTTTACACTTTAGTGCTGTTCAAGCGGCATTAATGGCCTTTACGGATGCAAGTAACGAAGATGTTCCATCTGTATCACCATCTAATAAACGTTTACCAATTTCAGCTACAGTTATCGCTGATGGAACAGAAGTATTCCTTGAACAAACTCAAGCGAACTTCCTAAACGGCAATGGTATTTGTACAGCAATCAATTGGAACGGATGGAGAACGTGGGGGAATAACACAGCTATTTATCCAAGTTCAACCGACCCTAAAGACCGATTTATTTCTATTCGTCGCGTATTTGACTGGTGGGGCAATACTTTCATCTTAACGTATTTTGATAAAGTGGATGATAATACGGATTATCGTCTAATCGAAAATGTTGTAGACAGCGAAAACCTAAGAGCTAATGGATTCCAAGCTCGCGGTCAAATTGCTGGTGCTTCTATTGAATTTAGACAAGAACTAAATCCAATCACCGATATCTTGAATGGCAATATTATTTTCATTCAAAAAATTGGCGCGTTTACACCAGCTGAAAATATCGTTAACATTTTAGAATTTGACCCTACTATTCTAAGCAATTCGCTAGGAGGTAATTAATAATGGCTAATCAGATTCCAGAGAAAGTTGTTAATTACAATGTATATGATGATACAGAAAAGTTAATAGGTATTTCAGGTGAAGTCACGATGCCTAATTTAGAAGCCATGTCGGAAACAATTTCTGGTGCCGGTATTTTAGGAGAATACGACAGCCCGAATCCAGGTCATTTTGGACCTATGACCATTGAATTTGCTTTTCGAACACTTTTTAAGAGTTCGTTTTCATTAATGAGGTATCGAGGACGCTCTTTAGTATTACGCGCTGCACAACAAAGCTACGACGTGTCCTCTGGACAAGCTGCCCATCGTGGGTTGAAAATCACTCTTAAAATGCTTCCAAAAGGACTTGAGTTGGGTAAACTTGCAGTCGGTGCAGCTACAGAGTCAAAGAATACATTTGAAGTTATTTACATCAAAGTTGAAGAAGCGGGACAAGTTCTATTAGAGCTTGATAAACTTAATTTTATTTGCAAAATTGACGGAGAAGATATCTTACAAAATATTAATAAATTAATCTAAGCGAGGGATAACTAATGGCTAAAACAAATGAAAATGTAATTGAATTTAAAAATACTTATAATTTCGAAGGAACAGAAATTAAAGAAATAGACCTTACTCCTTTAGAAACATTAACAGCTAATGACTTAATCGAAGCTGATAAAATCTTTGGAGCGTCAGGTCAATTTGCTGTTGTAAACGAGGCATCTCTTGGTTATACAATCATCATTGCTTCTAAAGCTACAAATAAACCTATCGAATTCTTTAATCAATTATTTGCCTCTGATGCGATTAAAGTTAAAAACAAGGTGATGGGTTTTTTGAACAATTAGGGGTTATTGAGAAAAGAGAACAAAAAATAATAAGAGTGATAACAGGACGAATGCTAAGAAAAACATGCATTCGTCTTTCTATTTCTACTTATACGAATTTGTCTTATTTTCTGGGAATGACCTTATTCGAATTAGCTGAATTCATTGATGATATGAAGGAGGCAAAATAACAATGAGTACTGCAAAAGTATATGAAATAGCATTTAAACTCGGTGCTTCTGTTAATTCTTCTGTTAGAACGGCTTTCGCCAACACAAACAAACAATTGTCTAACCTTAGGAAAAATACAGGTGAATTGAGTGGAAAATCTAACCTTCTAAGTGCAGGAATGAAAGGTTTAGCTGGAACAGCAGTGGCAGCTGGTGCAGCGTTTGTTGGATTATGTACTGGAATCGGTGCGGCTGTTATGCAATTTGATGAGTATAATGCCGCCATGAAGCAAATAGAAGCATCAACAGATCCAGCCATTACTAATATAGCTGAAATGAAAGAAATATCGAAAAATCTATACAATAAAAATTTCGGTCAAGACTGGAATGACTTGGCTAATGCTATTTCTCAAACTCAAAGCATAACAGCTTTGTCTGGTAAAGAATTAGAAAAAGCTACTGAAAATGCTCTTGCATATAGGGATGTATGGGGAGCAGATATCTCTGAATCTGTTAAAGCTACTGATACTATGATGCGTAACTTTGGAATATCTAGCGACCAAGCATTTAACTTAATGGCACAAGGAGCGCAACGAGGCCTAAATAAATCAGGTGAATTACTTGATAGTGCAAATGAATATGCTCCACAATTCGCGTCATTAGGCTTTAATGCTAATCAAATGTTTGATGTATTTAGCGCAGGGTTAGAATCAGGTGCCTTTAATCTTGATAAAGTCGGAGATGCAGTAAAAGAGTTTAATATTCGCTCTAAGGATGGTTCTAAAGCCAGTTCAGAAGCTTATCAAGCTTTAGGTATGGATGCTTCTAAAATGACGCAAATATTCGCTAAAGGTGGACTAGAGGCACAAAAATCATTCAATACAGTTGTACAAGCTATTAGCAAAGTAAAAGATCCAGCTGAAAAGAATGCCATTGCTGTTGGACTGTTTGGTACACAAGCGGAGGATTTAGAAAAGAATGTTATTGCTGCTATGGGTACTGCTAGAAGTCAGTTTGATATGACGCAAAAAACCATGGAAAATGTTAAAAATATCAAATATGACACGCTTGGAAATGCGTTGCAAGGAATAGGCCGGCAGATTGAGACAGGATTATTGATGCCGGTTGGTGAAAAGCTTCTTCCGGTATTTCAAAAATTATCCGATTCAATCGGTAAAAACCTACCAGCTATCAAAAAATCATTTTCTAACACGTTTGGACCTGTTGGTAATCTAATTTCCAAAGCATTTGATAATATTGGTCCTGTTTTTGAGTCAATAAAATCAACGGTAGGACCTTTAATAGCTCAAGTTGGCGCAATGGTTATGCCAGTATTCCAACAAATCACCTCATTCTGGGAGAAGAATGGTTCTAAAATAACCAATGCCTTTTCAAATATATTAAAAGTCGGAGGTGCTGTTTTTGGCGGTATAGTCAAAGTGATTCAGTCACTCATTCCAATTGTTCAACCAATCTTATCTAAAATAGTTGGATTTGTTATGGATATATTCGGTCAAGTAGCGGCGTTTTGGAATGAAAATGGAACACAAATTATGCAAGCTGTCCAAAATGTTTTTGGCGGAATAGCTGCCATTATTAAATTTATTTCTCCAGTTATACTTTTTATCGTTAATATGGTATGGGGGAATATAAAGGGCGTTATCCAGGGAGCTCTAAAAATCATTATGGGCGTAGTTAAAATTTTCGCTGGTCTTTTTACTGGTGATTTCGGCAAGATGTGGGAGGGCGTTAAGCAATTATTCAGTGGTGCAATTCAATTCCTCTGGAATGCTGTAAATCTATTATTCTACGGAAAAATACTTGGCGGCATTAGAGCTTTAGCAACAGGCGCTATTTCACGAGTAGTTGGAATGTGGACATCCATCAAGACATTTTTCAGCGGAGGAATCAATAACGTTTGGAAAAATGTTATGGGATTAGGTACGAAAATAAAATTTGGATTTGAAATAGCTAAAACAGCAGCAGTTGATCTAGCTAAATCTATGTGGTCGAATGTAACTAAATGGTTTGACAAAATCGTCGGTGGAGCCAAGTTATTACCTGGAAAAATCGGTTCTGGTATTAAGTCAATGGCTGGA
Source organism: Ectobacillus sp. (assembly GCF_056992975.1). Lineage (NCBI taxonomy): Bacteria > Bacillati > Bacillota > Bacilli > Caryophanales > Bacillaceae > Ectobacillus > Ectobacillus sp. The sequence continues at coordinate 23,785 of NZ_JBXKMX010000311.1, forward strand.
AAAGCTCTCGATGGAGCTATTTCAATGGGTAATAAGTTACTTAAAGGTATCGGAAATATCGTAAATGGTGTTATTAAAGGTCTGAACTGGGCTTCAGCTAAATTAGGTCTAGATATCTCCATTAATCAATGGGATGTACCACAATATGCAAACGGAACAAAAGGACATCCTGGAGGGTTAGCTGTATTAGGTGACGGCGGTGGTCCCGAGCTTTATCGTACCCCACAAGGACATATGGGGTTAAGTCCTGGACATGACACGCTTATGAGCCTTCCTAAAGGGACACAAGTTATTAACGCAAGAGCTACTCAACAAGTTATGAGCTCTATTCCAGCTTATGCTAAAGGTAACGTATTAACTAATGCAGTTAAAACAGGTGCTTCATGGGTAGCTAATAAGGCTTCAGCTGTAAAAGATAAAGCACTAGATATTTGGAGTTATGCATCTGACCCAACAGGACTAATGAAAAAGCTCGTTGAAAAATATGTGGATATACCATCTTTCTCAGGAACGTTTGGGAATATTATGTCTGGTTCTCTTAAATTAGTTAAAAGTAAAGCTACTACTTTCTTAAAAGATAAATTAGGTGATTTCGGAAGCTTTAACGGCAAAGTAGCCGATAATGCACAAGTTAGAGCGTGGGTTACTCAAGCGTTAAATATGACGAATACTCCATTATCTTGGCTACCAGCTATGATGGTTAAAGCTCAAAAAGAATCAGGTTATAATCCAAGAGCCATAAACCTGTGGGATTCAAATGCGAAAGCTGGACATCCGAGTAAAGGTCTATTTCAAACAATTGACTCTACCTTCAGTGCTTACAAAATGAATGGTATGAATGATATCTATAATCCAGTGCATAATGCAGTGGCTGCCATTCGTTACATCAAGTCGCGGTATGGAAATGTATTTAATACGCCAGGTATTAAATCTATGGCTAAAGGCGGAGCTTATAAAGGATATGCAAAAGGTGGAAAAGTTCCAAATTCACAATGGGCATGGGTTGGTGAACAAGGACCCGAATTGATGAACTTGCGTGGTGGTTCAAAGATTTTTCCAAATGAGAAAAGTAAATCGATGATTTCTAATTTGCTTTCATTTGGAAATTCTAACAAAGACACGAATAATCAGTCTATTAAAAATAGCAATATGACTGATCAATTTGTATTCGCTCCAGTGATTCATGTTCCAGAACGTGCTGATAAGACGGAAATAGAATCATTTGTAAAATCCATGATTGGTGATCAATACGAAGAGTTTAAGAAAATGATGAAACAATACAATAAGGACAAAAAAAGACTCGCTTTTGACTAGGAGGGGATTAATTTGAAAATTTATACGACAATTAGTGGAGATACTTTCGATAAAATCGCCTATGATCAGTTAGGAAGCGAGTATCTTTTTCCGTTGATTATAGAAGAAAATCAGCAATACCGTGATGTACTCATTTTTTCGTCAGGTGTCGAGCTTACTATTCCAGAAGTAGAACTAGATGATTACGATAATATTCCTGAGTGGATGTCGGGTGATTTAGAAGACGTATCTGGTGTCGTTACTAAAGAAGATGAAACCACTCCAATTGTTGTCTTAGATGGTGTGGACTCATGAGTAATGGAAGACGTATCGGTTTAGATGTGCTATATGATAATCAAACAATTACTGCAGATATTGCCCCATTTATCATAGATGTCTCATTTACAGATAATTTTTCTGGACAAGCTGATTCCATATCGATTTCACTTGGTGATCGTGAACGAAAATGGACGAATAGTTGGATGCCGAAGAAAGGCGCTTCATTAGAAGCGTCTCTTATTATTTATTCCGATTGGGGAAGTACAAAAACTTCTAAAAGAAAACTTGGTCATTTTGACATTGATGATATTAATACGGGCGGTCCACCTAATAAAGTAACTGTAAACGGTACATCTGTACCTGAATCTAGTTCTCTAAAAGGACAAAAAAAGTATAGGTCTTGGGAGAAGACTACGTTTAAAAAGGTTGCAGAAGATATTTCAGCTAAGAATAAGCTAAAATTATATTTTAGTTCAAATGAAAATCCAACTTACGATAGACTAGATCAGGAAAATGAAACAGATGTAGCGTTTTTAATGCGCATTTGTAATGATAATGGTTTTTCTTTGAAAGTAGCAAATAAGAGTATATCTATCTTTGATGAAATAAAATTTGAAAAAGAAGCTGCTATAGATACCATTAAGCGTACTGATCCACGGGTGAAAGATTATACAGGAAATGATACTCTTACTGGTATTTATAAAGCGTGCAAAGTGTCTTATACAAATACCAAAACAAAAAAAACTATCTCGTATACATTCGCTCCTCCAAAACCTCCTAAAACGGATAAAATTCTATTCGTTAATGAGGAAGCTAAAACTAAATCAGAAGCTATTAAGTTAGCGAAAAAGAATCTTCGGGCTGAAAATAAAGACGGCACTACATTTTCTTTGAAATTAGCTGGTTTTGCTTTGTATTATGCTGGTCAAACAATCAATCTAAAAGAATTTGGTGGTTTTGATGGAAAATATATCATTACTTCAGTAAACGGTAAAGTCGGTGGCGGCTCGGAGACATCCATGGAGCTTAGAAAATGCCTGGAGGGATACTAATGAACAAACCTATCCAGACAGGAAGAATATCAGCTATATATCCAGAACGATGTACAGCAAGGGTATATTTTGAGGATTTAGATAACACATCTAGAGAATTGCCTATTGTCGGTAGAGGTTCACAAAATACTAAAGATTATTGGATGCCTACTGTTGGCGAGCAGGCTATTTGTCTTTTTCTGTCTGATAAATCTAGGGAAGGGTTTATTATTGGGACATTCTTTAGTGATCAAGATAAACCTCCTGTAGCAGATAAAAACAAAAGACATTTTAAATTTGAAGATGGCACCACCATTGAGTATGATTCAAAAACTAAAACTTTAGCAATTGATTGCAAAGGACCTATCACTATCAAAGCGTTAGGAAATATTACGGTATCAGGTGATGTAGTTGCGGATGGAATTAGTTTAAAGAATCATACACATTCAGGAGTATATGGTGAAACTTCTTCGCCAAATTGAGGTGATTAAATGGCGAAAATAGGTAGCTTCGGCGGCGTAAATTTCGAAGTGTCTTCAAAAAAAGTTCTTAATTTTAGCGAGTTTTCCAGGAGTGGTAGCTCTCGATGGTCTATCCACGATATAAACCTTAAGAAACCAATGCCTGAATTTTTAGGACCTGGACAAGATAGTTTATCACTTAAAATCAAGTTAAATGCATATCATGGTGTTAATCCAGAATCTACTTTGAAAAAATTAAGAGATTTTAAGGATAAAGGCAAGTATGGATCATTTGTCATCGGAACCGAACCTATTTCATCAAATTATTGGTACCTGGAAGATGTTTCTGAAGTTTATAACAATATCGATGGAAAAGGTAGAATTATCTCTATTGAAGCAACACTAAGTATTAAAGAATATCCTAAGCCTGTTGCTGCTAATGTAAAGAAAAAAGTTAAATTTAAAAAGACTGGAACAAATACATCTAAGAAGAAAGTATTAGGAACTATAACAATTAAAGCAAGTATGTTAAATTGCCGAGCTTCACCTTCACTAAAAGGAAAAGTTGTAAAAGTACTTAAAAAAAATCAAAAGTATAAAGTGTACGGGACCAAAAAAACAGATATTACTTGGTATAACCTTGGTGGAGGAAAATGGGTTTCTTCCTCAACTAAATATGTAAGTTTTAAAAAGGAGTGATATTTTGGCTATTTATGAAGTATCCTCTTTGGATTCAATTGATTATGGAGCTATAGGCAATGCAGCCGTACTGCAAAGTGTTCGATTTGCTTTAGCATCATTAATTAATACATGTTATATGGATCGAGCTTTTGGGTTAGAAGCAACGGTAGATGATCCACTCAACCAAGTTGCTATAAACTATTCATCTACTATTATTGATTTTCTTGAAAGCACTATTCCAGATATAACCGTTAAAGAGGTAGGTTTTGAAACAAAAATCGAAACTGGTCATATATATCCGCGAGTAAAGGTGGTGATTAATGATGGCTAGATTTGGATTACCAGATATCGATTTTTTAGAAGTAGATGCGGAAGAGCTAGAAAATTTAGCTGTATCTAAGTTTGAGGATTTGCAAAAAGTCACTTTAACCGACGCAGACCCGCGGAGGAAATTCATTCAAGCTAATGTTTTTATAGCAACTTTACTTGCTAATAACATTGATTTTACAGGGAAGCAAAATTTATTAGCTTATGCTGTAGACAACCATTTGGAGCATTTAGGAGTTAAAAAGAATGTTCCTCGTTTGGGTCCTATTGCATCCAGTGCAATCTTTAGGTTTGAAGTGGAACCTCCAGAAGATTTCACCATATCTGTAGGCACGAGATTTTCAATAAATGACCTTTTCTTTACAACGACAGAAGAAAAACTAGTAACTGTCGGAATGACATCCGTAGATATAGCTGGCGAATGTGAAGAAGCAGGAACGGTAGGGAATGGATTTTTACCTGGTCAAATTAATAGTTTAGTTGACCCATTACCTTGGGTGTCGTCGGCTTATAACATTTCAAAAACAGATGGTGGAGTTGATTGGGAAGAAGATGATGATTATGCTGATCGTATTCGCCAATCAAACGCTCAATATAGTACAGCGGGTCCAGAAGACGCTTATCGTTATCACGCTATGTCTACGGATGCTTCTATAGTCGATGTAGAAGTAACAAGCCCTAGTCCTGGGACTATACTCATTGTTCCTTTATTAAAGAATGGTGAAATACCTAACCAAGAGATTATTGACTTAATTCAAGCAAAATTAAGCAACAAACAGGTCAGGCCATTAACGGATTATGTGACTGTCGAACAACCGGAGGAGATATCCTATGATATTGACGTTACCTATTATGTTTCGTCTGATAAATCTAATGTATTGCCAGATGTACAAACATCCGTAAATCAAGCTATAGCTGATTATCAAATTTGGCAAAAAAACAAACTAGGAAGAGGTATTGATCCAAGTGAATTAATTTCTTTAATAAAAGCATCTGGAGCAAAGCGAGTAAGTGTTACTAGCCCAAGCTCATTTGTGGCGCTTAATAAAAACCAAGTGGCTAAATCAAGTGCTATTTCGGTTACTTTTGGAGGAATAGAAGATGATTAAAACTCTGAGTGATTTTCAACTTCGTGATTTTCTTCCAGAGGCATTAAAAAGCGAATCTGATTCTGTAGCCATTGCTGATGCTTTAACGCCTGTCTTTCAATATATTTATGAAAAAACAAACTTATTAAAACAATATGACGGTATTCCTGACCGTTTACTTGATTTTATCGCATATGAGGAAAATGTTGATTTTTACGATACCGACATGAGTATTACTGAAAAAAGAGCATTGATTGATAAATCTCAAAAAGTGCATCAATTAAAAGGAACGCCAGCTGCAGTTGAAGAAATTGCAGCTATTTTCTTTAATGACGCAAAAGTTATGGAATGGTTTGAATATGGTGGCGATCCATTTCATTTTAAAATTGAAGCTGATGATGATTTTAAAGATGAGACAAACATAGCTAAAATGTATCGGCTTGTAGAATCAGTTAAAAACAAACGGTCAAGACTTGAAGCGATTTGGTTCAAAAAAAGCAATGGTTTATATTTCATTGTAGTTAAAAACGATAAATTAAGAATTAAGCCAGTTTTAAGTTTTTATTCTGGAATGAACATGCCAGGCAGTACGTTTGTTAAAAATACATCACTAAATAGCTCTACGAAAAATGGTTTATCAACTGTCCCGTTTTCTGGAGAGTTACGAATAGGTTCGAAAAATGATGTATTGACTGGTACAACATTATCTAGTTACCCATCAATACAAAATCAAATTAATTACGGTGATGGTTTATTTGACAGAATCAAAAGTTATCCAGGGCAATCCCAATCAGCACAGACGATAGATAATACAACAATCAGCCCGATGGTTCAAGATGGCGAATCTACTATTGGTTATTGCGGCAAGACATACGCATCGAAAGGAGAATGATGGATGCTTACGACAGATGCAAAAAATATGATTGCTAAGTTTATTGATGATACCGTCGTTTCAGCTGATTACACAGTGAATGGAGTAACTTATCCAGCTAAATTTAGGCGATCAATTGTATCAGTAAATTCAGTAACGAAACATGTTTATTTAACAACCAAGGACCCAATTGGAATAGTAACAAGAGTTCGATTGTTAACTGCTAACGGTACAGTTTTTGACCAAAATACTATTTCGAAAGTGCATGAAAAAAATAAAGGTCGTTTATTTACATTTGAATATAAAGTTGAGGAGGTAATCGGATGACTATTCCTGATTTACGTAGTAAAAATTATGAGCCTCTATTATGGGAAGATCGTGTACTAAATGAGACAACAGGAGCTGTCATTGTTGAAGGCACACCAGTAGATGAAACAAATCAAAATAACCTAGAAATAGGTATTTTAACTGCTCATCTAGATATCGGCTTGCTTTCATCTTTTTTAATGCAGCAAACTAACCTTAATCGGCTAGAAATCGCTAAATATAAGAATCAACGACTACAGCAAGGTCAAGAAACGCTTACATCAAGCGATACAAATACTTATTTTAGAACGAGCGATCCGTTCGTGACGGTAGCATTAACCGGGTATGCTCAAATTAATGCTCCTAACTACGATGTACAATTAACGGTTGTAAGTGCAGATGATGACGGTAAAATCGGTCAATTAATCGCTTATGACAAAACTCAAAATGGATTTAAAGTTAAGATGACTGGTTCAGCGAAGACAGTCTCTTTTTTATGGACAATAATCAATCCTAATGTGTAATCAAGATTCGTAAAATACGAGTCTTTTTTATTTTAAAAATAGAGGAGGAACAAATTATGATCATCACTCAAGTTAATAATGGTCCTAAAGCAGAGTATTCGTTACAAGGCACAGTTTTAACCATCGGTAATCAAGTACCAATCGACTTAGAAATCCGTCAAACAGATACGCAAAATGTGGTAGATGTTTGCTTAGATAATCAACTGCAAACAATGCGCGAAGGATTAGGAGCTTGGTATGTAGCTACTATCATTATTCCGCCAACTCAAATATTATTGGTTGAATCCGGGGAGTTTGATGAAAATGACAATCCAATCATGGTCGAAACAGAGTTGCCGTTAGATGTGAACAAAGTGGAATTACGTTTATGGAGTTTGCCAGAAGAAACACAAACTACTACTAATACTGAAGGAGTGCTTGCATAATGCCATTTATTTTATCAGTGAAAGATACGTATAGACAAGCAGTAGAGGCAGCGACAGACGGTAAAAATACAGTAATGTATGATGATAAAGGGAATCCATCTATCATGGTATGCATACCTCGTTTTAATCTATCTGATGTAATCACAGGAGCTCCAGCTACACCTCATCCAGCGTTTATTGTGGATGGTGTCGTTAAGAATGAAATTTGGATTTCTAAATTCCAAAATATCGTGCATGATAATCGTGCTTATAGCATTCCAGGCGTAGATCCTAAAACCTATACAACATTTGACCAATCCAGAACATATTGCACGAATAAAGGTACAGGATGGCATTTAATGACGAATGCAGAATGGGCAGCTATTTCATTATGGTGCAAGAAAAACGGCACTATGCCACGAGGAAATAACAATTATGGAGCAGATATTTCGGCAGCTCACGAAAAAGGTCGTGAAACATATAAATCGGGCGCTAATACAGGCCGTGTTGCTACCGGTTCAGGTCCGGCTTCTTGGTCACACGATGGTACAAATGCAGGTATTTTTGATCTTAACGGTAACGTGTGGGAGTGGAACGACGGTTTAAAAATTGTCGACGGTAAAATTTACGTTCATCAAGACAATGACTTCACTACTCCAGATGACATTTTGCAGTGGGTTGATACAGGAGCTTCATTCGACAATGTGAGTGGTCTTGTTCTTAACTCTTCTAGAACAGCCGCAGCTGCTACAGGTTTAAGCAAGACATTTGAAACGTTAGCTCCTGCTTCCGGATACACAGTACCTGATTTACTAAAATATTTAGCGATTTCCCCTATCGACGCGAGCCATGGAGGAGATTCGATATATGTTACTACTGAGGGTGAGCGTGTTGCGTTTCGTGGTGGCTCTTGGGTTTATGGCGCTAGTGCTGGGGTGTTCACTCTGAACTTGGACTGCTTGCGTTCGGATTCGGGTGACGGCCTCGGCTTCCGTTCCGCGTACGTAATCTGAGTTCTGTTATCTGAAAATCTGTTAGAGTCCGCGATAGCGGGCTCTTTATTTTTGAAAGGTGTTTGTAATGGTGAACAAAGAAGATTTAAAAATACTGCAGAAAACGTACGACATGATTGAATATGGATATATCGCTTTGCGGCAATATCCAAAGTCGGAAAAGCATACACTTGCAGCAGAAACAAAGCGTTGTATGTATGATTTATTGAGATTGATGATTAGAGCGAATAAACGATATTACAAGAAGACTACACTTCAAGATATCGACATCGAACTAGAAAATTTACGATACGTTATCAGGTTAGCTAACGGGCTTGGATTCCTTCCGTTTAAGCAATACGAAAATTGGTCTCGTAAATTGAATGAAATAGGAAAAATGTTAGGCGGATGGATAAAATCTATCAATAATTAATTACATAATCGGGGAATAGGTCATATTTGTGAGCGTATTGCGATTCGTGGTGGCAATTGGAATAATGGCGCTAGTGCTGGAGTGTTCAATCTGAACTTGAACAACTTGCGTTCGAATTCGAATGACAACATCGGCTTCCGTTCCGCGGTTCTCCTCATCAGAAACTTCAAGCCCAATGGGCTTATTGGCAGTGTGAAGGAAAACGGACTTATTCCCCTGCCTTCGGGCAAAATAATAAATTGCTGATAAATTAGTTAGTAGTTTGCAACGATTAAAAAACAGGCGAAAGGTGATACAATCAGCGCTTCCTATACAGAAAGAAGGTAAACATCGATGAAACGATTCAAACATCTATTTGAACAAATAATAGATTATGAGAATCTTTGGAACGCTTACTTAAATGCAAGAAGAGGTAAAAGGTTTAGGGGAGAAGTATTAGAGTTTAGTAACAATGCAGAAGATAATTTGATTCAGATACAAAATGAATTGATTTATAAAACTTATCATGTTGGCAGATATCGAGAATTTTATGTATATGAACCAAAGAAACGATTAATCATGGCGCTACCTTTTCGAGATAGAGTAGTTCAATGGGCGATTTATCAAGTAATAGAACCGTTATTAGATAAACAATTCATCATGGATTCATATGCGTGTAGAAAAGGAATGGGAACTCAAAAGGCTGCGGATCGTCTCCAATATTGGATGAGAAAATTAGAAAGAACGAACTCAAATTCTTATCATTTAAAACTCGATATGTCTAAATATTTTTATCGTATCGACCATGAAGTGTTGCTATCTATTTTAGGAAGAAAGATTCATGACGATGAACTTATGTGGCTATTAGAAGTCATTATTCATTCGGAAGATACTAAATTCGGCATTCCGTTAGGTGACCACAGTTTTGAAAAAGAACGTATTGAAGGAATGGGTATGCCAATAGGTAATCTAACCAGTCAGTTATTCGCTAATCTTTATCTAAATGAACTAGATCAATACGCAAAGCATGAGCTCGGACTACATTGCTACATACGTTACATGGATGACATCATTATTCTTCATGAGAGCAAACAGGAATTATGGAGAATATTAGAAGAAATTGATGCATTCCTTAAATTCGAATTAAAGCTACAGTTGAACAATAAAACATCTATTCGACCGAACTCTACTGGTGTTGAATTTGTAGGCTATCGCATTTGGACAACACACAGAAAACTAAAGAAAGCGACTGTAAAGAAAATGAAAAGTCGTTTGAAATACATAAAAAAATCTTATGCTCGTGGGGAGGTGAATATAGATGAAATACGTTCAACGATTGCCAGCTACTTAGGTTTGATGAAACACGCTAATTCTTATCGTCTAATGAAGAAAATATTAAAAGAATTAGTGTTAACGAGAAATCGTTGATATGTATGAGGTTAACTTGATAACAAGAGTTAACCTTTTTATTTTGTAAAAGAGGTGAATTCGTTGGAAATTCAAATCGGAATTATAAGCGCTCTTGTAGGTATATTGATTACATTATTAACATTTACTCGTAATCGCGATAAAGATGTTAAAAACGATGCGTCAGAATCGGCTGTAATTCGAACAAAATTGGACAATATTAATGCAGGAGTAGAATCTATTAGGATTGATATTAAAGCTAATGAAAATAGAGTCAGCGACTTATCAGAGCGTGTTATTAGGGTTGAGGAAAGTTCAAAGCAAGCACATAAACGAATTGATTCTATCGAATTGAAAGGGGAAATAGAACGATGAAGGATATATTAACACTTTTTGGTGGGTTTCTTACAGCTCTTCTTTTCTTTTTTGGAACTGTAGGAATTAAGTTTGATTGGTTTACGGAAGCGAGTATAAACGCTTTTGTTTTAGTAGTAGGAGCATTTTTTGCTCTAGCAATCAATGTATATGCAGTGTGGAAAAACACTCATACTGGATGGTTTAAAAAGAAAGGAGATGATAAAAAATGATTAATGAAGTAGTTATTTCAAGTGGACATGCTAAATATGTTCGTGGGGCACATGGATACATTGATGAAGTGGATGAAGCTCGAAATGTAGTAGGCAAGGTTTCTTCATATCTTGAAAAGCTAGGTGTAAATGTAACTACTTATCATGATAATACATCTAAAACACAAGCTGAAAATGTAAATGGTATTGTAGCTTATCATAATAGTAAAAAACGTGATTTAGATATCTCTATTCATTTTAATGCTGCTAGTAAAACAAACGATCCGCGCGGTGTTGAAGTTTTATATTACAATCAAGACAATTTGGCTAAAAAAGTATCAGCTTCAATATCTGATGTTAGCAGACTTAAAAACAGAGGTGCTAAAAAGCGGACTGATTTAGGATTCCTAAAACGTACAGACAAGCCAGCTATCTTAATCGAGGTTTGTTTTGTAGATAGTAAAGCAGATGTCGAAACATACAAAGAACATTTTGATGATATTTGCCGAGCTATTTCCGAAACGATTAGCGGTAAAAAGTTAGTTGTTGCCAAGCCTGCTGTAAAAGTATCAGAAAGTAAGCTTTATAAAGTACAAGTTGGGGCTTATAGTGATAATGAGAATGCAGAAAAACTTGCAGCTGAGTTAAAGAAAAAAGGATATAAGCCTGTAATTGTGTAATGTTAAAGCCACTCTCTTAATTGAGAGTGGCTGATAATATTTTATTTCAATTTAACAGTATACTCTCTGATTTGTTCAAAAGTAGCTTGATCTATGCCAATAAAGTTCACGTCATGAGTATCATTATCTAATCCATAAGCTTCCACAAACTCAACAGTTTTTCCAGGTAACAAAGCGTTCGAACTAGCATTCTCTAAATCAACCATTTTATTGTATGTAGCTACATCGTCTTCACTTCCAAATGCATCAAGAAAATAATAGTTTTCGCTAAGATCCACTCGTGAAGTTTCATTTTCTTGTTGAACAAGTAGATTCATAAGAGTATCGGTAGGCACTATATCTTTATCTTTAGTTTTGTTTGTTAGTTTAAAAGTTATAAATAGACCAAATTTGTCCTCTGATGGACTTTGAATAACCTCTGTTTTAGAAACTTTCAAAGTAAATTCTTCAGTTTCTAATGTACCATCCTCAAATGTAACACCTGGCTTATTTTCTTCCACAGCAACTTTAGCAGCTATAGTTTCACTAGTCTTACTTTCCTTTTGGTTATTTTTCTGCGCTTCATCAATATTCCCACAAGCAACAAGAAAAACCAAAGAAAATAATAAAACAAACATTTTTTTCATAAATTTTACCTCCTTTTATGAGTAAATCGTACCATTTCATGATAATAATTGTAAGTATATATTCAATTACTAAATATTATATTTATTTATATCTATCATATGATAGATGTGGTACTACCAACGAAACATTGAAAACACACGCTAAGGTATTATTCAGAAAACATCGAGTTACTGAATACCTTATGACTAAATGGTTATGAGACTTTTACTTGTTTTTTGATGTTCAATAACTTATCTCTTTATCTATGTTGAGTTAATAGCAAAGATAAGTTATTGAATATCTATAACAATCTTAATGTATAGAAAACGTGTTTTATCTATGCAGAAATTTGCTTAACATATGTTTTCCGTAAAATGTTGGCGGTGCAATATGTTGAAAAAATATAGTATTCTATTTAAAAGCCCTTCTCTAATGAGATGGGCTTTTAAATAGAATTATTTTTCGACTACTTTATCGATTTCTTCAAATATTAATCCTGGAATAATTCTATTTTTGACAGATTTATTTAAAATTTTATTTAAATCAATGTACCCATTAGTTATGTATAATTCAGAACCTCCTAATGTAATTAACTTATGTACGACATTTTTCAATTCATTCATTTCAAAATTCCCCCTGTAAACATAATCCATTATCTATATAATACACGAATGTACGTTCTATTTGATGTAAAAAATGAATAAATATAATGACATGTTTTATTCGAAACGAATAAAAATATAAACAAACAATGATATAACGACAAAACGGTATTATAATAGTCTATTAGTTTATCATTAACGTATTTATATAACGCCTTATGTTATGGAAAATATGACGCTATATAATCTATATAACAAGCGTTATAAAAAAGGAATTTTTTAACATTTTGTAGAAGTGTTATAACGAGGTGAATGACATGTCTGAAGAGAAAATAACTATTTATTCAAGTAATGATGTTGCTACCTTGTTAAAAGTCCAAAGTTCAACTTTAAGAAAATATTGTCTAATGCTAGAACGAGAAGGATATACAATTTATAAAAATGAACAAGGAATAAGAGGGTTTTTTGATAAAGATGTCATAGTACTAAAAAAGATCATAGCGACTAAAAAACACCCTGATATGACACTAGAACAGGCATGTGGAGTTGTTGTATCCTGGGTTAAGCAAAAAGATATAACGGATAGTGATATAAGTGTTATAACGCCTAATACGAGTTATAACGATGGTTATGATGAAATCATAAGACAATTTAATAAGCTGCAGGAATTTAACGAAGTCTTATTAGAACAACTAAAGAAACAGCAACAACAAATTGATCATAAAATAGAAGATGGTTATCATGAAATTATTGCTGCTATTAAAGAATCAAAAGAACAGTTAAAATTACAAGTAACAGAAAAGAATGAAGAACCTAAAAAAAAGAAAAAATGGTGGCTGTGGACATAAAAAAGAGCATCATTTAGATGCTCTTTTTCTACGTATAACGTATTTAAATCTTTGAAATTTCTTTAATTTTACTTCGTTTGAACGTTTTATCAATGTCTGGAACAAAAATATTTATCGTAATAAAGTCGCTATCTATCGATACAATAAAACCTATATATGGATTAGTACCGTCATCTAATAAAACTTTATCTCCTTTTTTTAGTGTATCTATCTCATTTACTTCATGTTGTTTCGCCCATTGTTCATCAACCCAAATCTTTGCTTCGCAATCGATACATTGATAAAGATACTCTCCATCCTCTTCTTCACCAATAAACTTAGCTAATGTCTTTTTATATGTTTGTGGATTGCAACTAGGACAAATTTCTTTAATTAATTTTGGAATTTCACTCATCGTAAACCCTGCTTTCAATGTTTTTTTGATATTAAATCTTCGGAATATGCATTAACTGACCTTTATTTTCAACTGCTCTGATGCCATTTTTAAGCCAACTAAATAACCTATAATTCTATGGGGAATCATATCTCCAATATTGTAAATCCACTCCCAATAATCGCCGTCAAGATCACTAATAAACTCATGGTATTTTTCATTAACATATTCATAAGCCCATTCTTCTTTATTAGAACAATTCCTAGCAGATTCAATCATATCTTCAAATTCTTCGTGGTCAAAAACGGCTTCATCTTCAATTAATTGTTCCTTCCATTCCATAAGACGATTGACTGCTTTATCCCCGTCATAATCTCGTCTTTCCTTAGAATAAGCTGTTAATTTTTCTTCAAAATAACCAACATGAATGTCATCAAATGAATGGACGCTAGCCTTCCAAGTTAGCCAAAAAACAGCTTCTCCAATGTCACCACTAATATACATTTTGTTCCCATCGAATACATAACGGCAATAGTATGTGTTAGTACCTGGTCTTTTCCATTCAAGCACCTGTAATTCGCCGTGTTGCGTAAGTGTAGCTTCATGTTGTGAGAACCATTTTTCTTTAATTTTCAGTTCTATATTTTCCATGAGTTCAACTTCCTTTCTTATTTCGTATTTTATGTAAAGCCTGCTACTTAAAATATATTTACTATATTATTCTAAATTTATATAAGTGTTTCGATAAATGCCGGAATTATAATTCCAATTGTAACTGCAGAGAATATCAATAAAAATCCATAGAAATAAGTAAAATCTTGAATAGTTATTTTTTCTTCGTCAAAAAAATATAAATTTATTTTCTTAAAAAAGTTTGGTATAATATTTATTAACATATAAAGAAATTCCTTTCGATCCCTATCTGTATTGCGAGTACAGATGGGGATTTTTATTTTTTATTAACTTACTATTAATCTTCCTCGATTAATCCTTGATAGATGCTAAGATCAATTTCTTCTTCTTTTACTTTTTCATTTTGTGTATCAGTCATCATAATAGATATAAAAGATGCAATTGATTGTGTAAGTGCGCTCTTTTGCTCACTATTTAAAGCTATTGGAAGACTAACATTTAATATGTTACTATTACCGTTTATTTCTTCCTTTATTTTTGACACTAGTAGATCAAGAAGGTATTTATTACGTTTAACACCATGATCTGTATTAATATAATCAAGAACTTCCTGATCAATATTAGTAGGTATTCGAAGTGAAAATGTGGAACCGGGTACAAGTTTTTTTAATTCTTTCATACGATTCAATCCTTTTTCGGATTATTTTGTCTTTTCTTCTTGCCTTTTCGTTTTTAATACAAGTAATTTTTGATAAGCTTTTGCAATACTCCAAATACTTTCTTCCGCATTATCTAAGAACCTTAAATCAAATTTAGAATCATTTCTGTTTATATCTATTAAAAAATGTTTTAAAACATTTGCAGTGCCACCAACAATATACGAACAATCTAAATTTCCAACTTTTGCCCATGTACGTTTTAAATAGTTATATTGTTCTTTAGCGAATAGAAGCAGGTATTTATCTACAATTGGCTTAATTGATATAATTTGATCATAAGGACGAACAGAGTATGGATTGTTATCAGAAGTAATGTTTTCAACTAGTTCACGTCTTGTTTTAAATCTAAATCGGTATTCACTAAAAATCCCATCGATAATATCATCTAGTACAGGACCAATTCCAAGTGGTAATCCTGTTGAATAGTCGCTATCAATCTTTCCGTTTCGAATAACAGCTAAATCTGTCGTATTTCCACCCATGTCATCAATAAGTATATTTTTTCTAAGAAGTTCTGTATTACGAGGCATATATTTATCATCCATTGTGATATTAATCATGGCAGCGTGTCCTTCTGTATTAACATATACTTCATTGAAAGATATATTAACTTTCTTACCTGCATATTTAGGTGTTTTTATAAATTCAACTTGATGAATTCCATCTTTTAATTTAGTAGCAAACGCTTTACGTGCTCCATCAATTTTTGATTCATCAATCGGAAGTCCGGTTGATAATGTATAGCTAACCTTTAAATTAGATTCATTTGGATTCTCTTCTACAGCATCAAGTGCTATAGAAGTAAGTAATACAATCAACGCCTGATCAGATTCTCCTTTACGATCAATAATATTACTTTGTGAAGCAACTGTAGAACGAGAAGCGAGTTCTCCTACTGCGTAGGTTCCACTTTCTTTAAGAGAATCAGATGTTACTTTTACATGTAATTCAGAAATAGGATCACCCTCTTCACCAGCCAGTAAAGCTCCACGATCTGTTTTAACAACTACGTTCGGTATATAAAGTTTTTTACCATTAAGTCCTCCAAAAATTCCTTTTAAAGCATCAAATCCAGCATCCACAGAAGCCGTTCTTTCCATATCTATTTCCCCCTCTTATTATGGTAATTTATTCTACATTTAGAATGTAACACAAAAGTAACACAAAAATCAATAGATATAAATAAAAAGTATTACATTTGTGTCACTTTTTTATTCAAAGTCTAAATATTGTTTATATCTTCTCAATGAAAAAGAATTGGTAAAACCAAAGTGAACAACAAGATCTTTATCTGGAACTCTATTGTTTAATGCTTCAATAATACAAGTATTTCTCAAATTGACAGAACTTATTTTACGCAATCCAGCTCGATCCACTTCATCCTTAATCATTTTTTGTATCGCACGAATAGAGAGACGTTTAGGTACACCAAGCTGATAATCAAACTGATAGCTTAGAGAACGATTATTAAAGGCAATAAATAATGGATCTGTCGTTCTATAACGCGGCCGTAATAGCTGAGGAATGCTATTAAAGTATTTAAGTAGGATTTTGGTATGCTCTGTTTCTAATATAACGCGTCTTGTAGCACGTTCTGAACGAATCTGAATGACTTGCTGAGCAAAGTTTACATCGTTCATATCAATGGAATGAATTTCCGAAGGTGTTAGACCATAGAATCGTATTAATAGCGTTATAGACACGTTACGATCTATTAAGCAGTTTCTAGCAATAGGTAAACTATCAATCGAATGAACATGAGCTTTCATACTACGAGTTAATACAGACCATTCATGCGGTGTTATAAAGTCTGTAGCGCATAAGCTACGTTTTATAGGAGTATTTACTAACATAGGAATAGAGAAGCTACTTATATCTAGATGTATAAACAGACGGTTTAAAACGCTAGTCAGTCTGCGTATTGTATCGTCAGAATAATTACGTGTATTAAGATATTCGTAAAAACTAGATAATTCATCTTTAGTAAGCGACTGGATAGCAGCTGCATTATTTTGCTGCTTAAGATTGGCAATCCAATCGGAGAAAATAAGTAAATCAGATTGATATTGTTTTAAAGTTCGAGATTTACGGCCATTTTTACTTAGTTCATTTAAAAATGAAGTGATGTAGTCTAGGACCATTATAATCACACCCTTATATAATAATCTTACGCACCCAACAAGGTTATTATACTCCTACCAGCATATAATAAAAGAACACATATATATTAGTAGCAAGGGAAGATTTTAATCTTTTATCTTGCTCGTTTGAATGCGTAAAATTATGAATCATGATAGGTTTTTATTATTTTAATCATTTTAAAATTCGCATAGCGATATGTCCATTTGAGAAAGACATTTTATATGTAAAAAATCAATAAAAGTAAAGTTTCAATATAGATAAGAAATCACAATAAAGATAAAAAGATATCAATAAAGATAAGGGGATTTTTAAAAAACAAATAGGATCTTACAGTATCAACGGATTGATGTAATTTATAAGTAGACTTTAAATTGATTATCCACATTTATCACAAGACGCCTATCATTTTACTAACACTACTAGTAAACATCTATCATACATCTATAGATATAGTAGACATCTATCGATTGTTTATAAATTTAGTAAGCATCTACCGATAATCGAAATTTATAGCTAAATAGATAGATATGCCAAAAACTAAAAATTAAGCATAAAAAAAGATGATTTCCGGTAATAGAAAATCATCTAATAAACTATGTATTTAAAAAAACGCATCAAAAATAGCCCTGGAAAATAGTATTTTTTTCGCAAGGATTATGTTTATATATTTTTTAAAAAAATTAAGCTAACAATTCTTTTTTATGTTCACGATACTTAATCCATATAGTTGGAACAGGGGAATCGGTCATTTTATAAAAGGATTCAATATCTATAAATAACTTATTTTGATCTAAAAATTTAAAAACATATTCTTGTAGTTTAGCATTTAAAAATCCACCAAGATTTTTAAGTTTATTTCCAGATCTCAAAAAGCTTTCGAGTGATTCTAAAGCATACTGCATAGAATCTCTTAAAAGAATCGTTTTTTGCTTCTTATCCTTAACAAAATGAGCAATCTCTTTTACTGCCCCTTTATAAGCGCTTCGAATACCAATCCGATCTTTTTGAAACATTTGTAATTCAAGTAATTTAATACGATAATCTGCATCTTTTAGAGCTTTCGTTGCTTCTACATCAATCGCTTCTTTTTCAATAATGCATCCTGGAGCAATATGTATTTCATATTTTTTAATATGTAATTGTGTAACAGCCTTTCTTAGACGCGAAATAACATTTTCGCGAGGCTTTCTTTCTTCAACATTAACTGGTTTGAAAGTAAAAATAGGGGATAGGACATCTAAGATTTCTCTAACACGTTTGGAACTACTTTTTCTTAGTTTTTCTTTTAGTGTTTTAGTTGTTAATTCATACGTGAATTCAAGAGCTGACACTTTTTCTTTAATCAGTTTATGTCTAAATGCGTTGAAAATTTCAAGCATGACAATAATACCTTTTGCTGATTTTTTTGTGACAAGGTTGGCCAATACAGTTGTATGAAGCAATTCAAAAGGAACTGTAAAATAATTTAGTTTTTTAGTGCTTAAATATTCTTCTCTTGCTAAATTATTTTCTGCATATCCAACAACTTCATATTGTGTTTTATTTTCCGATTGAATTTCTTTTACTAATCCACGATCAAGTAGCTGATTCATTCCATTTGAACCAGTTGCGCGAGGAATATTTAATAATTTTGAAATGGTAGATACATGAAAGTCTGCATCTAAAACACCAGCACTATTACATTGAGAAAAAAGACCAACATATAATGCAGCTGCTGAAGCATCCAAACCTTTTTCGTATCCAAGTGAGGAATATTCGTAGACTTGATCTCTTAATTGATTTAAAGCATATTGAAAAAATTTGAATCCATTCATTTTAAATTTCTTTTTAGATGTATCATTAGACATAAAAATACCTGAGTTGCTATTTGTCATTTTCATACTCTCCCGTCTATCCGACAAAAGAAACGACCAAAGCTCCCAGGAATTTTTAAAACTTCTTAATTGTACTTGATAATTATTCGAGTACAGTTTATACTAATATTAATTGATTTCACCTATGGAGAATAGGTTTTTGTTGGGAGCTCTACTGTTGACGCAGTAGGGTTTTTTCTTTGTCTATGTATTTATATAATTATAAAAAATAAAAATTCTATTTCCAAGTATATATTCAATGTACGCAAATTGCAATGATAAAATCAAGACTGTCCAGATGAATGGACAGTCTTTTATTTCTTATAGCTAATTATATCAGTAATTGTGAAGGTTTGTGAAATACCTTTTTCTTTAGCAAGATCATTAATCGCATCTAATAGACTTGTAATCGTTTGTTTATGTATTCTAGTTGTTGTATTATCGATCATATGATAAACCGTATTCGGAGGAATTTTCGCTTGAACAGCTACTTTATTTGGAGTAACTCCTATTTTATTAATCGTTGTATCTAGACAAAAAAATGTATCACCCACGTTGCATTACCTACCTTATAACATTCCATAATTTTAATAATTAACTAATTTTAACACCAATAAACATAAAATAACATAATTATATATATATATATTCCTATTTTCGACATATAAATCGTTTATCTTGAAAAGTTTATCGTTAAAGTATAAACTTTCAATATAAATTTTTCGGGGGTTGTCGAATGGATAAATTGCTTTTAAAAGTAAAGAATATAGCACACACTGAAAAAATTACTAATAAAATGATAGCTACTAAATTATCCGTATCAGAAGGAATGATCACAAATTATCTGAATGGTACGAATCGAATAAGTGGGAATAAGTTCGCAGATATCATTTCGATGATTTGTGAAAACAGAACAGATGATATCGAACATTATATACTGGAATATGCAGATAAAATAAACAAAGAAGATTTTATTGTAGAACTTATTGAATGGTGTCATCATGCTGATATGTATTATCTGCAATTAAAGCTTCTAAATAAATTTGAACATCATACAAACCCTATATTTTTTTATTATAGATTACTTTCTAAACGAGATTTCCGAAACATAACACCCATTCATTTTTATCTAGATATCATTAATATGAAATATAAGTCAAACAAAATAGCTGAGTATAAAGCGATCGAAATGATCGCTCTTTTATATGCTAATTACGATTTGCATAATTTTAATATGTTATTTATCGTTGAAGAAGCGTTAAAAAATCTGACCGATATGAAAAATAAATATTTAAAGGAGTCTTATAAATATAGAGTATTAACCATACAAACGATGTTTAGGGAAGCCATTAATAACGGATAAAGTAATTTTATATAAAAAATGGATATATATTCTTTTTAAAAAAATTCACAAAATGTTAAATATTGATAAGATTCGTCCTTTAACTGTTGAATATTTCCTGGATGTTAACTTACAATATCTATATGACCATAAAATTATAAAAAACGTAATAATAGTATAAAATATAAGTAAAAAGTACTATTGCTTATTGCGTACATTTATACTTATGCTATAATTTTATTGTATGCATTTTGAATATATTCGAATTTGTGGTAATTAGGAAAGACATCATTCTCTTTAGATGGTGTCTTTATTAATACATAGAATTATTTAGTGTTTTGTAAAATCGACTAAATACTAAATTGTTAACATCCAAGGGGGCCGTACAATTGGAAGAGGTTATTAAGAAAATTTTAAAACTAGCGTTAGATAGCAAAATGAAGTTGGAATGCTACATTACGGAAAAAGGATTGGATCTTTCCTTAGTATTAGACGAATTATTTAAACTAGAGAGAATCTCAAAAGAGGAATTTAACAGCATGCAAGAGGAATTTATGAGTATGAAAGCACAACTAATATTTTAAATAAAAAAAGAACAGTCAAATGACTTGTTCTTTTTTAATTTGTTTTATTTTCTTCAGATAAAAACGAGCTGATAATTCTTGCGATCATGGCTTGATCTTGTTCTTTTATTTTTTTTCCGTTATATACTAGTTCGTTCGATTCTAATAATTCATATAAGTCATTTGTAGGTGATGGATTTTCTGTTTTTCCTGTTATATAGTCAACTGTTGTATTAAAAAGTGTAGCAAATTGTACAAGCTTATCAGGATCTGGTTTTCTTGTACCAGCTTCATATCCATTATATGTAGATCTAGCTATATCTATTTTATTTGTTATATAATCAACTTTCATTTTTTTAGTCTTTCGAAGATATTTTAAACGCTCCCCTATAATGTTTTCGTTTTTTACCATTTGGTCATCTCTCCTGATTTTATATACTATAATCAATTATCTTTAAAAATGATTCTTATTGCAACAAAAATAAATTACAAAACGCAAACAATTTTTTCTTTTTATGTATATTTTTAATTAAATAATTGTTGAAATGTACGCGAAATGAATATAAAATAAGAATAGATCAAACGATTCTAAAAGAAACGTTCACTAAAGGAGAATTCAGATATGCAAGACAAAAAAGAAAGAAGGGATCTTTTAATTTCTGAACGTAAAAGGAGGAATCTCAGTCAAGAACAAGTGTCAGATAAACTAGAAATATCTAGAAGCCACTATTCCAATATTGAAAATAATATAAGAATCCCTAGTCTTACATTAGCTCTTAAAATTTCTGACTTTTTTGGAATAGATTTGAAAAAATTAGTAAAGTGATTTTTTTTTGCCTTATATGTATTCGGTTTGCGTACATTTTTACTGTTTAGATAAAGAAATATACGCAGTTGTGAATGTAACAAAAAATTCACAAATTTTAAAGGTTGTGACTTTATGACAAGTAAA